>DAOPKR010000005.1:46777-77655 GCA_035391305.1 Draconibacterium sp. | reverse complement strand
CTGTTTCGGTGAATCATACAAGCACTCAAACCGGGCAGTTACTTGAAGTTTTAAACCTGTGGAAAAAAAAATATGGAACTGATTAAAATAAAATATGTCAGCTTCATATTAACATTTTAAATTCTCAATATTATTCCGAAAAAATACCGGGACAAAAATTTCATCGATTAACACGAATAGATTTCATTTTCAGCATTTTAGATATTCCTGAATATTTGAGACATTTTATAAAAAATTTACCATCAGGAATCGGAGATATTTTAAATGTTTCCAAATTCTTCGAATGAACTTTAATCTGAGCCACAATGAACTCTCAATCTATAATTTATAAAACAGAGATTTTCTGGATTGAACTTCAGAATCAGGAATCCTGTTGCTGCATATTTCTATTACAGGAAAAGGCTAAATATGAGCCCGTTAATTAACTGTTTGGCAGTTACATATTTTTACAAAATCCTTTTCGGGAAATGCATTTGCATCGAAATCAGAATTTTGTAACGATGGAAACATTAATTAAAATAGCCCATGGAGGCGTAACTCCATAGGCTATAAACATTTTATATTAACTAAACTAAACTAGAATTTACTGATATGGCGTTGGCATCGTTGGGAACACAAAATCGGATGGATGTGGAGCTCCCGGATTGACATCCCACCACATTTTTGTAAGCTTGCTATCTTTTCCATACCTCGACAAAGCATCCTGATAACTTTCACTGTTAATTTGTTCTTCAACAGTTGGCCATGGTTGTCTTCTGGGAACAACGCCTTTGAGAACAGATGAGCCATCATTGGCAATTGCTACCCGCGGGTAACCTGTCCTTCTGTATTCGCACCATCCCTGGAATTCATCAGGATAAAGTGCTACAATCTTTTGATTGATTATCATTTCAAGTTGTTGTTCAGCAGAACCAGCCAGGGTATAAATTGGTGTGGTTTTAAATGCTACGACATCTTCATCTTTTATTTTCTTGTATTCAAGATACTGATCAACGTCGGCCTGTGTCCAGGGCGTGCCCGGACTATAATTTACATTGTGAACATAA
Source organism: Draconibacterium sp. (assembly GCA_035391305.1). Lineage (GTDB taxonomy): Bacteria > Bacteroidota > Bacteroidia > Bacteroidales > Prolixibacteraceae > Draconibacterium. The sequence goes on along the minus strand of DAOPKR010000005.1, from coordinate 76,609 downwards.
TTTATCATAAGATCAGACATTTGCGGTGCGGTAAGATTATAAAACCATTTTGCCCATTCAATAGCTGCATCAATACCTTTCTGATAATAATCATTTGCTGTTCCGCTAAAACCTGCCGGTAAAATACCAGCCAATTTAGCTTCGGCAAGAGCGAAATAAACTTCAGAACATTTCATAACTGCAGGAGCTACAACCGGAACACGCCAAAAGTCGGAAATGTCGGAAACTGTTCCTGATCCCCAGGGATATTTATAAGTTGCCGAATTAACTGCTAAAGTAGGCGAACCTCTGTATTCATAATTTGGAAAATAATATCCGTTGGGAGAAATTCCACCTTTCCAAGGCGCCATAACAGTATCAGCATAAATCTGAATCCTTGGATCCATATGAATAGAATCATTTTTCAGGATATCAATTAGCGTTTGGTGACAATGCACACTTTCCGAAATAGTTCCATAGTTTATAATCCTGTAAAACCGTGGATTCTGATGATTTGGAAAATCATTGTTGTTTAAAACATATGCATCATCATTAACTGTTGTCATTAAACCAGCCATATTCAAGTCACTTATCTGGGCTGTTGCAAGGGCTGCATCAACATAACGAACCCGCAATGCCAACCGAAGCCTAAGCGAATTGGCCAACTTTCTCCATTTTGCAACATCACCCTGATAAACAAGATCCGCCGGGCCATAACTCTCCTTACTTTCATCCAGCTGAGCTGCAGCTTCTTTCAGTTCTTTAAAAAGATCAGTGTAAATGCTTTGCTGTGTATCATATTTTGGATGTAAAACAGCAATTTCTGCAGGTAAACATGATTCAGAATAAGGAACATCTCCGTAAGTATCAGTAAGTTTAGAAACTGACCAGGCTTTCATAATCCGGGCAATGGCTGTTTTATTTACCAGTTCATCCTTGTTTTCCTTGCCATCAATCAGTTGGATGATATTCGAAAGATTATTAAGCATTTTTGAATACTCAAAGTTCCATTCTCCGGGTGCATCCTGTTCTGAAAATGAATTATCGTCATCTCTTTTTGACATACCGCAGTAACTTCCATAATCACCGCTATTGCCATAACCAGCGCTTTCAGGAATACCTGTTACAACATTTGTAAACATTAAATCAACACTAACAAGCTCCGCCGTGATAATTGAAGGATCGGTGTTATATTCTTCATATCTGTCGGTACACGCATTGGGAAGAAGTAACACTAAACTACTTATTACGATTAGTGCTATTTTATTTAGCTTTTTCATAATTACTATTTTTTGAATCAATACTAAAATTAAAAATTAAGTTTTATATTGAATGCCCATGTACGTGTAGTGGGCAGTGAAAGAACTTCGACACCAGCATAACCGGATGAAGTATTTGGCGCAGATTCAGGAGAAATACCCATTCCCTGCATATGTTCTTCGAGGTAGGCTAAATTACGGCCGACAGCGCTTAAAGTAATTCCGGCAAAAGGTGTTTTTTGCAGTAATGAAGGCTTAATTGAATAACTTAACATTACTTCCCTCAAGCTGATATAACTTCCATCAAGAACAAATTCTTCACCTATTTCACTCCATGCACGATTTGCCCATAAAGTTTGTCCGTCAGTGGCAACAGTATTTGTTTCATAAGTGATATTACCGTTGGCATCAGTAATTTCCTGAACGCCCGGTAAAATACCAACCAAAGGCAATTGTTCTCCTGTTGCAGGATCAATGTCGTGCAACCTGCGCCCCCAGGTAGTCCAAACCCCTGTTCCACTGGCTGTTTCATTGTATTTAGTTGATGACGTGATTTCATTTCCCTGTACAAAATCGAGCAGAATGTTAAGAGATAATCTTTTATAAGTAAATGTGTTATTCAAACCTCCAATCCAGTCAGGAGTTGTGTTTCCCAAAACCTGTTGAGCATCAGTTGGAACATAACCGCCGCTTGAATTTACTATTCTCTGTCCGTCAGGAGCTGTTTTATAAGCATATCCCACAATATTGCCATATGCTTCACCAACTCTTGCCTCAATAATGTTTGAGCCTCCACTGCCAATTGTAATGGTTTCTATTCCAGGTGCGAGAGATACAACTTTAGAATGGTTACGCGACCAGTTTGCGTTGATTTCCCAGGTAAAACCACTGGCAGTTTTTACGGGTGTTAAACCAAGAGTTGCTTCAATACCTTTATTTTGAATTTCACCGGCATTGATAACAACATTTGAATAACCGCTGGCATTTGTAACATTTACCGGGATAATTTGATTTGTTGTTTTACCATTGTAGTAGGTCAAATCCAAATTAATCCTGTTATTTAAAAACCTCAGATCCGTTCCAATTTCCCACGACTCTGTCAATTCATTTTTTAAGTCAAGAAGAGGTATTGTACTATTCATCCAGGTAAGACCTTGTCCGGCATAAGTTTCTGTTGTTGATGCATATCCGTTCATAGTCAGGTAAGGATCTGAATCGTTGCCAACCTGAGCCCAGGAACCTCTAATCTTACCAAATGACAAGATATTACCTGGGATACTTGTAAATGCATCAGTAAATACAAAACCAGCACTTACTGAAGGATAGAAAAAAGAATAGTTGTCTTTACCAAGTGCTGAAGACCAGTCGTTACGTCCTGTAACATCCAAAAACAAATAATTATTGTAAGCAAGCTGGGCTGTGGCATACACCGATTGCATTTCTTTTTTTGAAATGTATGTATAAGGATAAATGTCAATACAATTGGCAATATCAAAAACACCGTCTGCTTTAAAATTACGACCATCAAGTTGAGTATGATCTCTTTGCTGGTATAAAATACTTGACCCAAGTGAAGCATTCAGGTTAAATTTGTTTGACAATGCTTTGTTTGCTGTTAAAATCACGTCAGCATTAATATCCTTTACACCATAAATATCATTAACAATGCGACCACCATGATTTTCACTGCGAGGGGCACCTACCGGCCAGGTACGTTTTTGTGTTTGTGTATAAAAATCGGTTCCGGCCCTGCCCAACAGACTTAACCATGGCGCTAATTTAAGGGTTGCTGATATCTGGCCAATTATTCGGTCTTTACTATCTTCGTTTTTCAACTCGTTAAGCACATAGTATGGGTTTATTGATATACCAGGCCAGTTACCTGCTTCTCCTGTAGTTTCATAATATTCTTTCAGAAACGGTAAAGGAATTGTCCGCGACATTCGGGCGAAAATTCTTGGGAAATTACCACCCTGATACATTTCACCCATATACGGTCTTTGGTTACCTTCATCGTGTACGTAATTAACTTTTCCTTCAAATGTAAGGTAATCTGTTACTTCCGAACTGGCACTAAACACGATTGTTTGTTTGGAAGTTTTCCAGTTTGGCACAATTCCTTTAGTTGTATTATTGCTTATTGAAAGTCTGGCTATTGTTTTATCATTTCCGCCTGAAATAGCAATTGAATTTGCTGTATTAAGACCTGAATTATAGAAATCACGCACATTATTTGCAGGTTGTGGCAGTAAAACGAGGGTCTTCTTAAACATATCTTCAGGAAAAACATAAGGATCAACAATCGTTCTTCTACCGTCAAGTGGCGGACCATAGGTATCACCGTGCCAGGTATCCATTGTTTCATACATCATTCCACTGCCCTCCGGTATTTCAATAAACGAACCATAAATATTGGTGTCTTCATATCCATTGGCATAATAATTCTGAAAAGTTGGCACCTGATTAATGGTTTCAATTGAAGTATTTGAGTTTACCTCAACTCCAATACCTTTTCTTTTCTTTCCGGTTTTTGTGGTTATAAGTATTACACCGTTACTACCCCTGGCACCATATAAGGCAGTTGCACTTGGGCCTTTAAGAACTGTCATCGATTCAACGTCTTCAGAATTGAGGTCACCAACTCCATCACCAAGATCCTGCCGATCATCAAAAGTACCGCCTGAACTGTGACCAATATTTGTAATTGGCACACCATCAACAACAAATAAAGGTTGATTGTTTCCAAGTAGCGATTTGGCACCACGTATAGTTATTGCTGAAGAACCTGTTGATCCACCAGCGGTTTTTTGAATCTGCACACCTGCAACCTTTGCAGTAAGAAAATTGGTTACATTAATCTCTCTGCTTGCCGATAAATCTTCCTGACCTATTTCCTGAACAGCAAATCCAAGAGCTTTTGTTTCACGTTTAATACCTAAAGCAGTTGCAACAACCTCGTTCAGAATTTCCGAAGTCATCTCCATAGACACATTAATAGTATTCAGCTCTCCAATTTGAATGGTTTGAGTTTTCATTCCAATAAATGAAAAACTCAATGATTCAGATCCATCAGGTACTTTAAGCGAATAATCACCGGTCCCGCTTGTAACGGTACCGACAGCTGTGCCCGAAACAACAACACTTACTCCAGGCAATGGCATTCCATCTTCAGCCGACGTAACCTTTCCCGAGAGTGTTCTTTGCTGGGCAATTACATTCCCCAGAATTCCGATAAACAAAATTAGGGTAATTAGAAATTGTTTTCTCATAATAGTTAAGTATTTATTTATTGTTAAGAAAAAATCTTATGATACTTGAACCTGATCAATATCCTCTTTTCAAATTGTGTTATGATTTGAAAATATAGTTTCACATATTCTTCTATTTTATTTCGTATCATTACCTATTTACTAGTATTAACTTTTGTTTATTGATAATTTTGGGATAAATATAACAAATAATTATGAATTATAAACAAATAAAAGTCAAATAAAAGATTTTAATTAGTTTTCGAAACAAATAAAACAACCATTACGTTACTTTTGATTACAATTCTTTATCAATAAAGAATTATAGAGTTTACTTTCAAAAGATAATTTTGTTTCTGTTTGTTTTATTTTAACACAGAAGAAGTTTTATCAAACACCTCTAATCATAAATTCACTTAACAATTTCAATTTTCCCCAAAGAATACCAACCATCAGCACCTTTTCCTTCAATTGCCAGATTAACTCTTGGCTCGAATTTAAGTTTGTCAACAATAGCTACCTGTATTTCACAAATTCCATCCGGAAAATCAGCCGGTATAAAAAATGAATTATCGTAAACAACATCACCCGGAAGCCAATCTTTAATTATGGCGTCAGTCAAAAACAACTGCTCTACAGCAGCTGACTTAAGACGGATAGCAAATACAAAGTCCTTATAACAAGGCGCAACACCTTTGTTTTCCCACCAGGTTGTAAACAACAATCTACAATTTGTACTCACCGATTTCGGATAAGTAAATCTTCTTAAAACAAAACGGTAGCCCATTTTATTAAGCCAGTCATTAACAAGATCTTTCCATTCTTCGGGAACAGGTGACGATTTTGCATTAAAAGATGAAATGTGCCATTTAAGTGATTGATCAAAAATATAACCAACATCTTCCCTGCTGTATTTTTGTTCATCGCGCCAACTAAGAAAAGTTCCGCATATTTCGAAACTTAAGGGAGACTCTTTCCAGTCATCCTGAACATTACAATTTATAATCTCGCGGGGATAAAAATCATACATATGCGACCAGCCATTTTGTTCTGATGCCCAAAAGCCCAAATCCCCAACACAATCAACACGCCAACCTACAGGTATTTGCGAATCAGCATACATATTGGTTTCTTTATCCATTAAAAGAGCAATCAAAGGAGTCTTTCTGAACGAATCAGTATATGAATCAACAAGTGCTTCCCGAGCAGTTTGATCCAACAATTCTGATCCGGCTCCTTCACCCCATGCCCCAACTATCGATAAATCAACAGCCTCAAGTTCAGGATGTCCATCATACCGTTCACCCAGTGCACGTATTAATCCACCGAAATAAGCTGCATATCTTGGGTCATTCGCATCAACCATCCAGGCATTTACAGGATTATTGTATTTCCAATCCTTTTTCGGTCCAACCAGGGCGCGGTACCATCCGGGAACATCATTTTCGTTGCCGGTTCCATAAGGTGCAATGCGTAACATAAGAGTTTGCCCTCTCGATCTGGCAACTTCAAGGGCTTTATCCAGCATATCCCAACGATATACACCTTTTTCAGGCTCTAAATATCTCCAATATACACGCCAGTATGCAATTGTTGTTGCAGGATGATTTTTATTTGTAAGATCTCCATTAAAGTTCTGATAACCAATTGGAAAACCTTCAGTCCACCCCCTTCCTCCGTTTAAGGTATCACCATTAAAACGCTGAAAGGTCATAAACCCAATTCCAGGGTTAGTAAGCACGTCTTTAATCTCTTTTGGCTTGACAATCATTATACCTTCAGGATTCTGAGAAATACACTGAAACGACAATAACAAAAGAGACAAAGTCACACTAAGAGAAAAACTTTTTAAATTCTTATGCTTAATCATAATCCAAAGTTTTAATTCCGGTTAAAGTGAAAACAACGAAATCATTGATATATATAATAATTGATAGTATGAAAGATTATTTGCTTCAAAACATTAAAACTTACAACTATCAATAACGAAATCTAAACAAAACTTCTTCAAATTTATAATAAAATTGAGACAAATAAAAGGTTTTGAAATTTTATAACTACATTTACCAATCAAATTAATAAATATAGTAAGACTATGAAAGATAAAATGTTTATAATTATTGCCATAATTCTATTTTCAGGATGCATTAAAAAGGACTATTATTTGGCAGAAGTTGAGAATCCGGCATTTAGTCACAATGTTGCTTTTCTTTCCTACGAGGATTTGTCATCCGAAAAGTTTAATCACTTAATTACAAAATATCAGTTAGATACTATTTTTCATGGCGAAACAAACGAGTTGAAGCGTATTTTGCTACTCCGGCACTGGATCAGATCTGTAATAAGCATCAATGATTTTGGCGACCCGTATCCCGGAGGTGGATTTACCGAAGGCATACTTGACACTGCATTAAAAGGACAAGGTTTCCATTGTGGTCATTTTATGACTGTTCAGAATGGAATAATGAATGCATTTGGTTATGTAACCCGTACGCTTGGCGCGGGACCAGGAGTAAAAGGCGGTCCGGACGGACACCACGGAATCAATGAAATTTGGTTGAATGATTACCAGAAATGGTTTTTGTCGGATGCAAAATACGACCATCATTTTGAAAAAAACGGCATTCCTCTTTCGGCACTGGAGGTTCGTGACGAATATTTGAAAAACAAGGCTGCTGAAATTGTAATGGTAAAAGGACCAGAACGCGTTCCGATTGAAACAGACCCGGAATATGAAACCTCAAAGGAACGTTTTGCGCAAACTTATACATGGATTGAATGGCATGGTTATAATGACCTTTTTACCTCGTGGCCCAATCATACTGAATTGCTGGTTATGTATGACGATGAATATTTTAAAAACAATACCTGGATTTGGGGCGGAAATCCCCATTGGGCTTATGAAAAACCTGAATTTATGAAACTGGTTTCGGACCGCAACCAGATTTACTGGACGCCAAATACAATTTCATCGAATGTAAAAATTACTGATAATATTGTGCAGGTAGAATTGACTTCAGAAACACCAAATCTAAAAGAATATCAGATGAAGGAATTTCCATCTGAAGAATGGAAAACCGTTGAAAATAAATTTGAACGGAAACTGAAAGAGAATAAGTACGATTGGTCGTTCAGAACAGTTAACCTGGCAAACGTAACCGGCCCCGAACATAAAATAAGTATTGAAAGCAAATAAAATAATTATTTATCTACTCAGTGAAATTGGAAAATAAGTGAACAAACGAAAAATCACTGCATGAATTAACTCTTTGACCATTATTTTAATGTGAGTTTTTTTCGCTTCGTTTCCCTTTTCTGCAAAGAGGAATATAATATGGCTGAAATGATAAAACTGTGGATTAGAAATGTCAGGACAATTTAGTATAAAACAAGTTAAACCTTTATCTTTTGATAAATTTCTGTTTTTTAGTGATTTGCCATCACATTGTAACAATAAAAGTTGCAGGAAAGCAAACATTACTTATTGACAAGAAAATGAAAGTTTGCGATTAATAAGACCAATTTAAGTTGATATATTTAACATTTCATAAATACTATTCAAATATAAATGTGCCAAAATTATTGTACTCATGAAATGACTTTTCAATCCTGTTCCATGAAAACAATGTCATTCCCTGGTCATAATCAATCCTGTATAAATTACCTCGCCATGTTGTACCTGATTTTGGAGGAACCTGCGGAAGAGGTTTGAGAAGACTGAAGGGGATGAAAAGTTCGGCAGTCCACGAAGTAATTTGACTTCCATTTTCACTCTTCCCACCTTTGACACTAACAGCATGCCTGGTTTTTCTGTCGCCCTCATATTGCCAGGGAGACCAACCCATAAAAACACCCTTATTATTCGGAATTATCAATGGTAGTTCGTAATTCAGCGGTGAGAGTTCATATTCAAAATAAACCGGGAAATCTTCCTGAGTCCACAGAAACACCTCAACTACATCATCTTCCCAAAGACTCAGATTATCGTTATATTTTGTGGAAATCAGTTTTTTATCACTGCAATCAAAAAGCACATAAATTCCATTTTCCGAATACAGGATTTTTGCATTGGTTGAATACGTTTCAGTTTTGTTTGTCCGCTGTTGAACAGGTATCCATTCAGTGCTTTTCCAAATTATATTGCTTCCGTCACCTGTCAAATCAAAATCCTGACATTTTTTTACTGAAAGGGTGTCCGAATTATTTTTTGCCGACAACAGGTTTCTATAAAAACCATTACATAGCAAAAGAACAATAACCAAAATGAGGTACTTTGCTATATGTTTTCCTGCATTGTTCATTTTTTAACTTCGGATTAAAGCAACTTCTGAAAAACTAAATTGGTTAACAGAATTAACAAAAAAATTGAGTATATCAAATGCCCGGGAACCATTTTACAGCATTTTTATAATATATTTTTTCAATTACTTCTTTTGGTAATTTCAAGCCTTTAAATTTACCATCCACTTCCCATGATGTCATTTCATTATCTGTTGTCAAAAACTCCCAGTCGCGGGTCCAAACAGTACGCACTTTTTCTCTCATAACTGCAGGATCGGCATCAGCTCCTTCATAGTCGCCTTCATCTGTTCCATATATTATCCGATCCTGATATTTGATAAAGAAATCATGAACTTTCTGCCAGTCAGACTGCGATTGTTTTTCGATATGGCAAATACGTGCTGCCAAATCAACAGTCATATTCGGGAACATATCGAAACGTTTGGCAAGTTCATCAACACTCCATTCCAAACTTCCGAGGTGAGCTCCCATAAAACGTAAATTTGGATGTTTTTTCAGCATGTTGTCCCTAGCTTCAACCTGAGCCTCGTATGAAGGATATTCAGGATGTAAATACATATGATATTCAGGATGTTCAGCAAAGTACTTTTTATCGTTGTTTACCGTCATTGAGTCGACAGGCAGCCAGCAATTTTTGGGTTCACCCAAATGCCCGCAAACGGTTTTGTCCATTTTCTCGATATAATCAAATATTGGGTCAAATTTTGGATTGTCTATCATGATGAAATTTCCGTTTTCATCCTTTTCTACCATTCCAATGTTCTTCCAGACTTTTACACCAATTGCCCCGTTTTTAAACGAATTGGAAATATATGCAATAGCTTTTTCCTGCCATTCAGGACTATCCCATCCTTTCAGCGAGAAAGCTGTCAGATATGAAAGATCATTGGGAAATTCTTTTATTTGTTTCAGCGCAAATTCCTGTTGTTCTTCAATGGTTGGATGTTCAAAAGCATCTGTATTTATCGTAAGTATCCTGAAATTATCGGCAATTGCCTCTTTCATAAAATCAGGACGGTCAACAGTGATATGACAATGAATGTCAATCTTTTCCATTTTTATAAAATCTTCAGGTGTGCAGTATGTCTCTTTTTCGTTCATTTTTTGATTACAGAAAGTAAACATCATAAAACTCAAAATGATTAACGAAATTTTACTTTTAGATTTCAGAAATTGCATATTCATAAACTAATTATTTACATATCGTTATTATTAAAAAACTAATTAAAGATAAAGAAATAAAATCGTTATCTGTTTTTTACCGATAAACCGCATGCTCTGGAGTAAATTCCGGAAACAATCTGAATATAACTGTGTACCAATTCCTGCGGATCTGTCGAAATTAATCCCTCATTCACCTGATAAAACTGAACAGGCATAAATTGACTTAAAAGTGAAAATGGAATACAATGTTTTCGTAAGTTTTCAAATAACCGGTTTTTAGCCTGGTCAAGTTCAGGTAAAGGCCAGTAATATCTCAGCCGGTCAGAAAAACTGTATTTCCTTTTAAATAACCTTTTTTGTTCATCTCCCACATAATATTTCGCCCAGTATTTCGGTTCTGCAAGCATTGCAGTTTCAAGGGTGTTACGCAGGTTCGATAAGTTTTTATGATCCTTCCCGAGAATTTCAATCTCCATTGCTTCCAAGGCAAAAAGTGCTTCCCGGTAGGCAAATGTCAGCCACGGCCCAACTTTAAGTATGCAAAAATGATCTTCAACAAGAGCCCTTAAATTTTCTTCAGTCTGATAATCAGTAGAATGGGCTTCATAAACAAGGTGATCAAATTCAAGTATTGCTTTGCTTAGGGGATAAGCTTTTCCCCGTTGATATTTAAAAACGCGGTCGTCGCCAAATTCAACTCCGGGCTGAACGACCAAACCAATTACACGATCCCAAGCCTCTAATAAACCCGCATTTTTAAAAGATTCCTTAATTGTATTAACCGTGTGGGCTGCATCTTCAGCAGTTGTTGGGTGAATGTCATCCTCTTCTTCTCTTGCCCCCCCTGGCACAGGTACTTCTGTTCCGATAATATAAATTGGTTTTGGGTAACCCTGACGTTGTTTAACCCAGGTATCTTCAGCTACACGGCAAAGTACAGCAGTCCTTTCTGCAACTAATTCATCCTTCAGCGGGCCTGATCTGTCACCCACATCATCGCTGCAAAACATACTTGTATCAAGATGGATTTTTAAATAACCTGCCTTTACATATTCTTCTATAAGTACTTTGGCATTCGACATTGCTTCTTTAACAGTAAGATTTTGCCAGGCATTCGGACCTAAATGGTCACCACCTAAAAGAACCATTTCTTTTGGAAAATTATTTTTTTGTGCCAAAGTATGAACGAAGTTAACAAAATCAACTGGTTTCATTCCGGTGTAACCGCCAAACTGATCAACCTGGTTTGAAGTTGATTCAACCAGAAGTATGCTTCCATCAGCTTTTGCCTGTTTTATACAGGCTTCTAAAACTTCAGAATTAGCTGAACACACTGAATAAACACCTTTGGCATTTCCCTTTCTGTTTTCATCCAAAATATCAAGAAAAATTTTTATCGCGTCTTTCATAATCATTTCCTGTTAACCGACTCAGGTTAGTACGGAGCAAATATTATTTAATCATATGATAATCTGACTTTTATATTATCAGTTTCAACTTTATTTTAGTTCAGCCGAAAGAGATTTATATATTTTTACTCCCTGAACCACCCTTGAAATAGAATTAGATTTTGAAGGTGAGTCAGGAGACAGACCAAGACTTAATGATTTATAAAATCCAATAATCTGGGCAGGAAGAATATAGAATACACTCAAAAAGTGCTCAGGAATACTTTTAACTTCATCAGGAAATTGAATAGAAAAATCAAACTCTAATTCAGCTTTTTCGAAATTACAACCAATTGCCACTGAAATTTCACCTGCATTGGTTTCGTTCACTGATCTAACCAAATCCAACTCGTATTGTTTTGTTATCGAATTGTTTGACAACAAATAAACTACGACCGTTTTGTCGTTAACCACTGCTTTTGGGCCATGCCTGAATCCCAAAAATGAATCGTGTTTGCAAATAATCTGACCATCAGTCATCTCCTGCACTTTAAGGTGCGATTCATGTGCAATACCCGTTAACGGACCAGATCCTAAAAAAACCATCCTACCAAAGCTCATTTCAGCAATCTTTTTCAGATCGGGAAGACATTGTTTTAAAATAAAATCACCTGATTGCTGTATTCTTTTAATGAGAGGCTCGATTCTCCCGATTTCATCAATATTTAAAATAAGGAATCCGGCCAGTAACATAGAAGAGAAAGAACTTGTCATTGCCAGTGAAATATCATTCGTTTCTTCCGGTAACAGAAGTACGTATGAATTTATATCTCCGGTTCTTTTTGCAAGGGCACCTTCCTTGTTACATGTTATATTGAATTCATAAAGATCATCACAATATTCTTTAGCAAGCTCAACCGCAGCAACACTTTCCGGACTATCACCTGATCTTGCGAATGATATGAGCAAAGTTGATCTCGTTTTCAGGAAATAATTTTCAGGGTGTGTGATAATATCTGTCGTACTAATTGCCCTGCATGAAACATTCAATTTTTTTTGAAATTCACCAACCAATGTTTCACCTATAAATGCAGATGTTCCAGCCCCGGTTAAAATTACATCAATACAATCATTTCTAAATACTTTTTCGAGAAACTTCAGGATCGTTCCCTTCTCTTTTACAATCTTCAAATATGTCTCCCCCCAATGTCGGGGCTGGCTGCAAATTTCTTTGGCAGTATTAAAGCCTCCCAGTGATTTTAAATCTTCAGTTTGATAATTCAAATATTTCATAAATGCTGGTTTTACATTTCAATACAAATATATATATTTTCATTTACTTTCCAAATTAATAATTTAAGGTTTCATAAAATTACTATTTTCTTACAAACAACTGTAATATTGTTAAAATGTTTCTGATTTTTCCGTGTTAATTATTATGTATGAAACGTATTGACAAAATCTTCTGTTAAATAGTCAGCTCTCAAAGAAAATATTGAAAGGCTTTGTACAAAATAAGTTTTGAAAATTTAACTGGAAGAACAATTTGTCATCTAATATTTGAGGCACTCGAAAATCAGCCCGGGTACAATTAACTTTTAAAAATTGAAAGCATAATGACGAATAATCAATAATGGTTATTCATTAGTCGAAATAAGAATTAAATAATTACAGCAATAACTGAAACCAGAACCGCGACAAAAGCAATTACTATATTCCAACAGGTTTGGGATTTGCAAATTAATGTTTATTGTTTTACAGCTTAACCGCCTTTATGCAATTATAACTTGTACCCCACTTTTTTCAAGACGATTTTTATCGTCATCCTTAATTCCTGAATCGGTAATTACAACATTAACAACTGATATTGGGCCAATAAAAGCAAAACGTCTGCGCTCAAATTTTCTTGAATCAGCAACAACAATCACTTTCTTAGCAATTTTAATCATAATCTGATTAAGATGAGCTTCTTCGGAATTTGGAGTTGAAAGACCGTGTGTCGTATCAAAACCATCAGCTCCCAGAAACAATTTATCGCAATAAAATTTCTCGAAACTTTCATCGGCAAGCACACCAACCAGCGACAACGACTTCTTACGCAAAATACCACCAGGCATAAAAACATTAAATCCTTCATACTCAGAAAGAATACTTGCTATATTCAATGCATTGGTAATAATTGTGAGATTATTAAACTGCCCAAGATTTTTGGCTATTTCTGTTGTGGTGGTTCCCGAATCCAAAACTATTGTATCACCATCTTCAATGAGCTTAATAGCCTCTTTCGTAATAAGTTGCTTTTCTTTTAAATATTCTTTTTGTTTATCAGAAATTGATGAATCAATTCCCATCATGTGATATTTTATCTTTATTGCGCCTCCCCTGGCCCGAATTAACATATTCTGTTTTTCAAGATGTGCCAGATCATTTCTAATTGTAACTTCACTGATATTAAACAATTTACTTAACTCGCGAACCAAAACCTGACCCTTTAACTCAAGTTCTTCAAGAATTTTCGATCTTCTGGAAACGGTAGATTTGCTAAACGATTTGTCCATATTTTTATTATATATGATTAGTTTATACGGCCTTTATAACGTTAAAAAATAATAGACAAAAATATAAAATTAATATACATTCTAATCATCCTATACAAATTGAAATTATATAATCTTTCAATTCGTTATAATTTTTTTAAAATGAAATTTTTTGTTTTACAATATCGTTCAATCACAACAATATCGAATACCTATTATGCTTACAGATTCAGCCGGAAGAATTCTTATGTACCTGAATTTGTTAACAGTACATTGAATTGCGATTTTTTTTATTTATAATTTACTGAAATTTCGTAATTATTACCCGGTGCGATAGTTAAAAAGGCATATTCCATTCCTTTAACCAATTTAAGGTCAAAAAGCCTGTTTTCTCCGTTAACAATCAACTTACTGATCTTTATATTTCCATGTTGGACGGGTAACATAAACGAAAGTCCATTCTCGTTTTTTACAGAAGACTTAAGAATAAAACGCAACTGATTATCTGACCAGGAAATGTTCGAAAAAGAGGCCTCGTCCTTCATTTTAAGAAAATCGAGAAGTTTTATTGCTGTCCATACAGGAACTTTTTTTGTGTTGGCGTAATCCAGCATTTTCATTAGTGGTTCTTTAGAGAAATAATATTCATTGTTATGCGATTTTATACTTACAATCGAAAATATGTCACTGTACAAGCTTCGGTCCACAATTCCTTTAAATGCCTGAAAAAAACCTTCAGGATCATGACTTTCATTGTATTGCTGATCGTAAATAGCATTATAACGCTGATAAACATTTATTATACTTCCTGTTTGGCTTGCGTATTTCATAACAAACCCGCTTCCTGTATAATTTCCCTGATTCGTTCCGAGTGAACCCAGGTAGTGTTCAGGTTGATTTGAATTCATATCATAAAATGCATAATTGCCATCCATTTCAATACCATTTTTTTCTTCCAGCCTGGCCTGGGCGGCAAAATCCTGGTTTCCGTTTTCATCCCTTCCACACCAAACAAACCAGTGGTTTACGTTGGTTCGCACCTTTTCTCCAAACTTCGATTCTATTTTCCAATTCTGAACAGTCAGTGCACTATCCATAGTTTTCCATTGCGGATTTCCAGCTTCCCCTGTATCATCAGGGTGCCCGGAAATTTCAAAACCTTTTGCAGTCCATTTTTCTGCCCAACTCTTTGATATTTTTTCAACATCTTTAATGTAGATAGTCATTTTAGCACCCTTCGCATCAATATCAATTAATTGCTGTTCAAAATCAGCTTCTTTGTTATCTTCACCATCATTGTCCAGAACAGCGAGGCATTTTAAAGTATCAGGAAAATACCAGAAACGTGGCAAAGGTTTAGTAAAGCCTGAAAGATTTTGGATGCAACCGGTTAATAAAGCCATTTGCTGATCAGCCTGGTTTAGTGTGTTTTTTGTGGTATCAACCCAGTCATCAGTAAAAAGATCCATTCCCCGGATTCCGGTAATGCCATCCTTTTCAATTCCTGCTGAAATTGGATTTCCTTGTCTTGTATAAACAATGCTTTGGGGCAGATTGTACAAAAAAGCAACCGTATGACCTTTCCCGTAAGTATTTGAGACCACTCCCGGTAAAATATTTTTTTCATCTTTTTCTACAAACATTTTGGCAATTATTTTACCCTGATCTAAAATGTATTTACCGGCCAGGCCATGAATCTGCATTTTTTGGGAGCTTATTCCCACACAAAATACCGAATTCGTATCAACAGCAATATATCCTTCACTGAATTTACAATTCGAATATTTAATTCCAAATAATTGACTTAACTGACTGTCGGGCATAAACGAAATAAGGTTGCCTCCGGCATTTACATACTCAGAAAGCATTTCTTTCTGAGCAGGAGTAACAGTAGTTTTACCCAATATTACCAGGTCAAAATTCTGCAGATATTTTAAACTTACGGAAATGCCGGATAATGAATCAGTTTTAAATTCATTAAAACCTTCCGTTTTCAATATTTCTTCAGTATAACTTCCAAAACCGGTATTTGTAACTAACAATAAAATAGGATTTTTTGCATTTCCTTTCGGGAATGAGGTTATTCCTAAAAGAAGTATAAAAATTGTCAGAAAAATTCTTTGTCTTAACATATAATTATGACTCTTGTAATTTTTTAACCTATTGCAATTTCTGAACTTTTTCGGCTTCAATTTCTATCTTTTCATAAATTGCCTTTGCCTTTCGGTATCGGTCCTGAACAACATCAAGATCATGTGTAAAATAACCATTCCATGGTCCGCCGGGTGAAGTTTTTTCGAGAAGGTTATCTATCCAGGAAATGAAATATTTTGCATCTTCAGCACTTGCTCTCACAGGTGCATTATTTATCGTTATATAAACCGGTGCTGTGTGCGATCTGTGTCCTAGTTCATCAATCCTTCGTGCGCAAATCCAACTGCTTTTAGTTACAGGGATACTTGCTTTCAATGTAACCGGCTCTCCCTGTTTTGCTGAACATTTTTTTGATTCAACAACTGCACCATTGCAAACAATCTCAATTGTTCCCGAAAGTTCTTTAATTGTTGTCCAGGTAACATCAATATCGGCAAATCCTTTACCATTTAGTTTTATCTCATCGCCAGGCGAAGAACTGCCATTAATTTTCAGATCCAAAAATTCAACATGTCCGTTTGTTGTAACCACTGTCCGCCCATTTTTTATACCTTCAATCCAATTGCTGTAAGTGAGTGGCTTTTTATTTACATCTACGTATGTTAACAATGATCCCAACGGTTCACTGTTATTACAGGGATAATCAGTTCCTGCAGCCCATCCAAGTCTGAACCCGCAATTTAATAATCTGTAATAACCTTTTACGGCAGCATCATTGAGCCAAACGTCTTCAGCAAGAAAGTCGATAGTCCCGAGGGCTGTTTCTACAGGATATTCCAATGGAATACAACAAGTTAACTCATCCTGAATCGTATCATTCAAATACTGCATATGACAAAAACCCTGCACTGCATTTTGTGATCTTCCCCACTCCAATATTTTATATGGAGATTCGTCCCAAATTTGCCGGGCATTTTGAAGTCCCAGAAAAACCAAATGGCCACCAATTGCTTTGTGATCAAATGTAACTCCCTCAGGATCAAAATGCCATTCAGCATCATAATGAACTATCCGTCCGGGTATTGATTGCGGAGCATCGGTACCATTAACTTTGGGCAAATCAGTCTGGCTGTCCTGAACCTCAGCGTTACCCATATCAGCCAGAACAGAGATAACGGCCAGATTATTCGTTCTCATCATATTGACAAATTCCGATTCCGGCAAAATTGGCCTTTCGATACCACAATTTCTGTGAACATGCATGTCGCCAGCATACCAGCTGGAAGGCCCAGGTTTAATTTCTGAAATTCCATTCAGTTCAGGATCTGCTGAACCTGTTAAAGTAAAAACGCTTTCAGGAGGAACAATTACCCTCATTTTATTATTGACAACAATAACATCCGCATTTTTCTGAAGATTGTTTTCTGTATCTGTGTATGAAATTTCAAAACGGCTGAATGCCGGAAGATTTGTCAACTTTCCATCGAAAGAAATTGCTTGTTTGCCAGAGTTTTGACCCACGATTACCAATTGCCCGTTTGGATTGAGAAATGCATAGGCAACCAAACTGCCGTTATTCGACAAAGTGCTTAATTTAATGGCACCTGCTTTAACAAATTTAAAAACCTGGGTAAACTGATAGAATTGTTTTCTGGGAATCCAGCTTTTTGATGAAGGCAAATATTCAAGTAACGGCTTGCCATCAGTGGGTTGCCAAAACACCCAGTCGTTTGGTGGGTTACCGCCATAACCATTTCTTCTGGCATGTTGATAAACACAGTCAAAACCATCCCAGAAAATATAGGCACCCGCATTGTCTTCCAATTGTCCAAACAAATTTGTAATGCCAGCCATTTCTGTAACCCATAAAGATTTATTTGGATTTGCAGGTTTATTTACTGTGCTCATGTAATTTTTAGCATTGCTGCCATAATTATGTACACCCCAATGGGCGAGTTTGCCCATCAGGTAAAAATCCTTTGCCATTTCACCGAGACAAGAAGCGAATAACTTTTCACCACCGGCATCAGGTGTAACAAAACGTATATCATTCATTCCTATCGCATCCAGTTTTTCAGCTAGTTTTTTTACTATTCGGGTAAACTGTACCGCGTCAGAAATATCGGGGCCTTCAACAATCCCATCAGGATGATCAGCGTTTTTGGTTAAGGAAATAATATCAGTTTCGTTCATGGGAGAAACCAATTTAAATTGAATTTTAGCGGTGTATCGTGCATAATACAGAAACGCAGCTATCGACTCAACAAATTCATCTTCCATTGCCGGGCTAATTGTGTAATCGGTTCCACCCATCCAGCTTTTTTGCTTGTCCTTTTCAGTTAAGGGCGCTGCAGCAGGCGGCCCTCCCATCAAACTAAGGATCAATCCATCAGTAATCCCTTTTTCATTCAGATAAGCCAGAGTTTTCCAAATCCCCTGAAATTTATTATCTGAAAATACCTTGTTATAGTAATTCCAGTTAAAATTATTGGGGTCGTTATCATCGTTAAAGGCTTCCCAATCCATCTCTTCAATTACTGTTCTGAAAATTGTTGCACCCAGCGAATCAATAAGCATGTCGATAGCAGGTTGCACAATTTTATTGTCACCGTATTCACCGTCGAACCACCATGCCGCGTTGATATTCACTCCAAAGCCATCGATTTTCTGAACCATCTTCGCCCCGTCAACCTGCAATACAATTCCGGTTGACTGCGCCTGTACTGAAATGGTTATGAAAATTGCGAAAATAGCTATTGCAAAACTCTTCAGTAATATATTGTTTGTTGCCATCTTATCTGAATTCTTACATGTGTTTTTTTGTTTTCAAAGTCCGATAATAAATTCATTGCAAACAAGTTAAAATATTCATGTACCTTATTTTTCTGAAATTACAATATTACCAGCCCGGTTATGCCTAACTGTTAAGGAATAATCTCCATTCCCGAGATTTCTGAGGTTATAAGTTTCGGAAAGGGGATTCGGGCTTTCAGAAATTTCAACACCGTCAACAGTTATTTGCACCGGTTTAAATGCCAGTCTAAGATATTCAGTTCCGGCTGAGGTTGAGGCAGTATATTTAATTTGTCCATTTGCGTAATGTACGTCTTTTAATATTCCTTCGGAATACAAAATATGATTTTCGTGTGGCGGAGCCCAATCCGGAATTCCCGCAAATGCCTGATAAAACATTCGTGGACATTCGCCATAACAATCGGACCACCAACTCAAAATACCCTTACTTACCGGACTTTCAAATGCCATTCCTGTTGAATCGTTGCAATAAGTCACCCAGTTAAGTGAGCGATATGCTTTTTCTTTATAATCCTCATCTCCCGAAATTGCATACCACCTGGCACATTCTGCAGCATACCTGGCAGTTTGATAATCCATTTTATGATTGAAATCATCCTGTTCACCCACAATATTAGCTCCCCACATGGTTGCAGGTTCGCCTTCTGAAACACGGAATACAAAATTATCTTCAGTCCATTTAATCAACATGGGAATATGTAGTTTCCATTCTGAATCAAGTTCAGGATAATCGAATAAACATAAAGTAGTATTACTGGCACTCAGATTGCTTTTATAAGTATTACTTATAACTTCCGTGTCACTATGTCCATCAGTCCAGTAACCGGTTTTCATCGGATAATTCAGAATAAAATCGCGTGCTTTATCCCTTGCAATCGCATAGGCTTCTACATTTCCCAATCCTTCTTTTATTAAATTTTCAAGGAGCATAAAACAACCTGTCCAATTGGCTCCATAAGGCGCAATTATTTTTCCGCTATCCATTACAACCCGATATGGCCAAACAGATTCTTTTGCATTTCCGGTTTTTGCGTTTTTTGCCAAAACATCAGCAATATGAATTGCTTCTTTGAGGTATTTTTTGTCACCGGTAAAAAAATACATTCTTAAATAAGTTAAACCCATTTCGCCTGCATGGTCAACCTGAATTTCATGCAAAGCAAACCTTTTTGCTGAAGTGAATCCACGAAACAAAGTATCACCGGCATTGGTTGTGGTGTAAGGAAAACCAGGCCATGCAAAATCAAGCGGGCTGGTTCCGTGTTCCAAAGTATAGTCGATAAAATCCTTCATAAGTGCCATTACACTTGAATCACCAGAGTAGGCGTAATACAAACGTGCATTTTCAAACCAATTTGGTATTTTTTCAGCAATGTCATTCATCCATGAATCAGGCTCCAACACACCATTATTTTGGTTAAATGCACAATAAAAATAATATTGCGGATAATTTGATCTGGGCTCAGGACCGGGCGAGTATGGCACTTTGGTTTTAATAAAATCCCACCTGAGTCGAAGAAAATGGTCGTATGCATTTGCACGTGGTTCGTACCACGGGATAATTTTATTTAGATTATCGAGTACAACATTGTGGGTACAAAAAACAGTACTGCCTTCCCAATTGTTTTGACAAAAGCTATGGTTGGGTTGAAAAATTACAAAACATATTAAAAAGAAAATAATATCTCTGTATTTCATTTTTATTGCATTTAATTTTCATCTGTACCAATTTTTAAAATTACTGATTATTTGGCGGTTATAAATAACTCTCATTTATAAATTTTCAACTGACAAAACTCATATATGCTTTGTTCTTAGCTGTTTTTACATTGGTAAACATGTTCGTTTCCAGCAATAATATTCATTTCTCTCCCGATTTGCTTGTACCTGTTGGATTGCTGATTGGACCAATGTATTTTTTCGCTATAACAAGATTTGAAAATTTGATTGAACTGGAAGGTGCATCCGGTTTATCATGATAAAATTCGAACCAAAGCCAATTGATATTCAGTCCGGCGTCCGACCTCCATTGAAATCCCTCAAATGGCTGATCGGACGGATTGTTGTACCATTTATCCTTCAACCAGTGACCATTTGGAAAACCGGGGCCCCAATGACCAATTGAAATACCATCCTGCCAAATTTCCATTTCACCATTATGCGCTGAAACCGGATTATTCAGTTTAATCATTATTTCAATGCACATCCAGCGGTCCAGAACATTCACAGGAGCTGCAGATGATGCAGGTTTTTCATAACCGGTCCGGCCTTCATTTATCATTGTATTTCCGTAACACGTATTTCCTCCATCGAAGCTGCGCATTTCTCCCCAGTATATGTAAGTATCCATTCCCGGATGCGTTTCATGTGGCCAGACATTTTCGTAGGCAATACTCAATCTGCTGTTGCTTAATCCACAGGTTCCGGCTTTTGGAGACGGATATTCTGTGGCAGGATTATAGCCACCGAACCAAACACCTTCGTGATGAAAATATCCGTTTGAAGAAGCCGGGTATTTCACATAGTAACGAACATAAACTGTGCTATCGAAACCTGGTGTAAATTTTTTAAACAGATGACCACCATTGTTTACGCCACCGGTTTTACTTGTCATTTTAAGAGAATGTGTTCCTTTGCTACCCGCAGGTACATCAGTATCCAACGACATTCCTTCTGTATTTAATTTATCAGAATACCGGCTTAGAATGTATGTAAAATTACCGGCAAATTTCTCAACAAAAAGTACATTCCTGTCAGTTTCTATCCCAACATCATTGGGGTATGAATTTGCCAGTTGCGCACTGGAAATATTTGATATTGAAACGAATATTAATAGCAGATACACATAAAGTAAAATTCCCGTTTTCATTTCTTCTGATTTAAAAATAAAGGAATAAGTGCTTTCCTTAAATTATCGTGTTTATTGCTGTCAGATTTCAACACCAAAACGTTCTCGGGCAGTGTTTCTAAAGTTTCCGAAGTTTTTGAAGGCTGCGGTTCCACCGGCTTCAGTTGTTGAAACTGCCCCTGTCAGATTACCAAATTTCTGGCACTCGGCAATAGTAGCACCGTTTATAAATTTGAAAATAAAACCTGCGTTAAAACTGTCGCCGGCACCAATTGCATCAACCACCCGGGTATTTAAAAATGGAGGAAGATCAGTAAGTTGATCCCTGTAGTGAACAAAAGAACCTTTATTTCCACGCTTTACAACCAAAATATCAGTGTATTTTTTAACAAATTGAATGGCTTCGTTTAAATCGTTTTTGCCTGTCAGTAATTTCAGTTCTGTTTCGTTAGGAAGAAAAATATCAACAAAAGGCAAAACATCTTCCATATCAAGTTTCCATGTTTCCTGCGGATCCCATTGCATATCAAAAGAAGTTGTCATCCCCAGTTCTTTTGCTTTTCTGAATAATTTTCCCAAACCTCCCCACATGCCAGGCTGAAGGAAATAAGATGAAAAATGAAGATGCCGGGCCTTTTTTAAATCTTCGTCAGAAATATCTTCTATAGTAAGCAAATCCATTGCACCCGGATAAGTTGTATTGGCGCGGTCTTCATCAATGTTAAGTATTATGGTGGCTCCTGTTCCAACATTTTTATCAATCAAAATCATTGATGTGTCAACCTTTTTCTCTTCCAGGCTTTCAAGCACGACTTCACCAAATTTATCTTTTCCAATTTTACCGATAAATGCAACCCGGGCTCCCAAACTCGAAATGTTACTGGCAAAAATAGCAGATGAACTTCCCAAAGTCAATGTCATTTTTTGGGCAAGAACTTCTTTTCCTACTTCCGGAAATTTTTCAATTTTATCGAGGATCAGGTCAACATTGAGTTCGCCGACAACCAATACATCATACTTTTTTTCCATTCTTAAAATCTGTTTATAATTTAAAATCTATTAAAGTTCTGAATATTTTATTTTCGAAACCAGCAAATCACAAAAGGCAGCATCAGTAAAAAAGGAATAATCCAGATTGCCCAATAAGAAAATGTTTCGAACCAATTTTCAACTGAATAAACATGTTTTCTGTCTCCGAATATTTTTACCAGTATATCTGTTGTGTACGGATCAACGGCATCCGGATAGTATAATTCGGCCATATTTTTATAGGGCTCCCTAACCAGTTCGGGATTTGCAGTTATTGCAGCAGTATCATGCGGAACAAAAATCCCGTAATCAGGATCAAGCATGTAAGTAGCAGTGTCGTTGAGTTCTGCCCTCACTACAACATGATGTCCGCCAACATCGAGCAATTCAGCTTTAATCCCATTTTCAAGTAAAACACCTTTTACAATTGTTGAATGTGTTGAGCACAGTCCAACACCACGTTCAAGGTTTTTTCTATAATTACTGAATTCGTACATTCTGTATTTTTCAGGATTTATATAAGATGCCGCATATAAAAGATAATTCTCCCACACCGGAACCCTTTCGTGGTATTTATCAATTCCTGCAGTTTTCCAGTAATGTATAAAACCGTCATTAACCACCTTGTTTATCCTAACACCAAAATCGACGTTGTTTTCATTTGGTTTTCTTTTTAACATTTCAAGTATTTCGGGGTATTTTATTGAAATATCATTAATCCTGTTCCTAATATTTTTTTCTTCGGAATAAACCTCCGGATTTCGCATGGTTTTGAATAAACCGAAAATATTGATGCACAGCAACAATATACCAACGGCCAGCAATATTTTATTGAATATCTTCATTTTAAAAAATTTACTTATTTAAATGGTGTTGTCATATAATCTTCAATATCGCGCCAGTGTCTGATCATAATTTTGTACTTCATTTTAAGTTGCCCGATTATGTCGGGGCCAAGTATGAAGCAATCTTCATGGGCAGCATCTTTTGCGAGGCATAATTCATTTGTACCGTTTTCCTCCAGCAAGCTGGTTAATTGAGCTGTGTTATCCAATTCATCCCGCATAATTTCGTTAAATTTTAACAAATCCTCATCACCTGTCCACGTACTTTCTTTGTCGGGCCGGTGAATTGGGCCATTTAACTTTTCTGCATTTTTGTCCCTGATTTGCTGTGCTGCTGCAAAATTTCCTATACTTCTGTACATGCTGGCATGAATCCGCAGCGCTACATAAAGACTTTTAATAAATTCATTTCCTGAATCATTTCCAATTTTTTCAAGACTGAAATAGACCGGCTCAAGTAATTCCAAATATTTCTGAACAGAATCGCGTGAAGTAGTCCAGCGACCACCATTAATATCTAAATAGTCCATCCTTGCTTCCTGTTCAGAAACATTGAATATATGCGGAAGAAAATAAGCTTCTTCGGCAGGTGTAAGTCTTTGCGGTGCCGCAACCAGCGGACGAGTTACCATTCTGTTTGAAACATTCCAGTAAACGCCTGATAAATTTCCGAGGTTCGTGTTTCTGAAATCATTTGCATCATTTAGTTTTTTAAACGCGTCAACCAAACTCCCGGAGTATTTTTCGCCCACCAAATCAGTGCAATACGAATGCAGTTTTTCTTCAATGGGGCGATCTTTCAATGTACTGCCAAAAGCATCATCCATTATCTTAAACATCTGGTTTACAACCGCAATACTTTCGTCTCCTCGGTTATAACCGGCATTAAAGTTTAAAAATACTGTTTGCGGTTTTTGTTCTTTTAATCGTTCCATGCTATTCAGGAATGCATACACATCTAAAATTCCTTTTACCGGATATGTGACCCAAAAATTGTTACCAACCGAAATAAAGCTATTTTCCGGTGTGCTTGCAAAATAGCAGTTTTCAGGAAGATGATTTTGAATATCAACACGTTCTGAATCCGAAAAATTTGAATTTCCCTGGCTGTGTGAAAGATAGACATCAAGTTTGCATTCTGCCTTTGCTGCCCCGGCTTGCAACGCATTTAACAAATGCTCAATCCTTTGTCCGGTAGTTTCGTTTTTACAGTGATCGGGTCCGTTTGGCCCGGTGTATAACCAATCAGACCAGCAATTTCCCGAACCGGCATCGTTGGTTTTAAAAAAGAATGTTTTTATTTCAGGTGCATCTTTTAGCAGATCAGCCATCATTCCGGCATAAATATCCTGCATTTTCGTCACACTCAAACAAGGTGAAAAAAATGCAACATTGCTCCTT
Source organism: Draconibacterium sp. (assembly GCA_035391305.1). GTDB lineage: Bacteria > Bacteroidota > Bacteroidia > Bacteroidales > Prolixibacteraceae > Draconibacterium. The sequence goes on along the minus strand of DAOPKR010000005.1, from coordinate 51,701 downwards.
CTGGGATGATCAACCCGCGGGCCACGCAGTTCAGGATAAGCATTAAAAAATTCCGAAGGGATAATTTCGGGTTCATTACTGAAAAAGGCTGCATCTATTCCATTTTCGCGCAAAATCTTCGTTTTTGCTAAAAGCAGATTTTTGTTGTCACGAACAAATTTTTCAGGAATATAGGGGGCAATCAATTCATCGGGATAAAACTTGTAAATATTGGCGAAGTTGCTTGCATATTCACTCCACGGATTTCCACCTTCCGGGACTTCGTAAAATGCTTTGTCGGCAACAACACCAATATTTATCTGCACATTCCCGTATTTTTTCAACCTGCTGGCTGCTTGAACAAGTTGTTTAAATTCATTCAAATCGGTTATTGAATTATTGATTACAAAGGTCATCCCCTTTGTATTACCTGCAGTAAAATCTGCTAAGCCCTCATTAGCTAATTTAGTATTAACCAACTTATTATTAACACCATACGAAACTACTATGGTAAATATTGATAAAAATATTGCGGATAGAAATTTGGTCATATTCGATATTTTTTGTTTGTTAATAGCCTTCTTTTAAATCAGATAAATAATGCCTGTTTCACTTAGTTTGGTTCAGATTGTTATTTCAATTTCCTGATTTTTATTCAGATTTATTTTTTCCTTTTTTTCTCCAACTATAATTGTAAATGGCGAAACCGGTGATTTTTCCTTGTCGTTCACTGAGTATTCCTTCAACTCGGTTTTAATAATCCCTAAGCTGTCAGTAAGTTTCCGGAAAACATCATTTCCATTTTTATCGTGAATCCGGACTTCAACACCTTTTAATGAATTTCCTTTTTTGTCAGTTACCTTAACTTTAAGTGTCCACCAAACCGAGTAACTATGTGCCTGACTTGTTGAATTAATATCAAAATCTATCCCCTCAAAATTGTTTGAGCGAAACTGGATATCACGGGCTACACAGTCGTCCCGTTCAGCCCAACCCATGCGGATTGGCTTAAAATCTGTTATTGTCAATGGTGATTTAATAATCGTATTACCGAATATTTTTGTATTCTCATCACCTCCATACCGGCAAGCCACCCACATAGCATAAACATTGGAAGTAATTCGGTTATTGAAGAATTGTCCTCCAATTGTTCCTCCGCCAATGTAAAATGCTGAAGTTTCATTTTTCATTCCCGGAGTCTTATCCTCAACCTGAATTTCATTACTAAAAATATAATTATCGCCACCACTTGCACTATAAAAAACAGCCCATGCCATCGGAGTATAATCCGGGTAATCCGGGTAATCCTTTCCCGTAATAAAAATTTTATTGTTATAAACTTTATTCCCAAAGCAACCTTCCGGTGAACCGGGTTTGGCATTGTAATCGGCAATACGAACAGCATCAACCGAGTATTCTTCATGACCATATTCTGAAGTTGGCGGAGCTGCTTCGATATGAATTTCATTGTTAAAAATTTCAACTCCGCGATGAACATATACTTCTATACCTGAGCCGGTTTCGGGTTTAATCAGGTTACTGAATACAAGCGAACTGTCTCCCATTGCCATAATACTGTAATGATTGGTAACAGTTTGCCGGTTTTCAAAAAAGTTGTGGTGCACCTTCGAATAATTACCTTTAAAAGCCAAACAACCCTGGCCGCCGTAAAAATCGCAGAAAGAAACTTCCGAAGGTTGCTCTCCACGCAGGTCAACTGCATAAAATTCGGAACCGTGCCTGTTGATAATAAATGGATTATTAACATCAAAAGTGCATTTTGTAATTGTGCCCTGTAAAAGATCGGCAGCAGTTGCATTAATTCCTGAATTCAAAATCTTAACGTTTTCAAGTACAACCATAACATCTTCGGCTGTAGATTGAATTCCCCAGGAAATTGCCCCCTGAGTAGCGTTTTTTATAATTCCATTTTTTATCGTAATTGTACCTTTTCCGGTAATCTCCGGAATTTCGGCAACAGGTTCCGATAAGGCGGCATCAGCAGTATAATCAAAAAAAGCGCTGTGTTCGCGTTCATAAAAATGGTCGTTGTGGCCAATTGCATCTGTTTTTTCAACAATACCAATTCCCACATCCATCCCAGGCCTGATATCAATACAATCAACCAGACAATCGGTTTCGGCTTTCACCCTGATACGGTATTTTCCTGCTTTCAATCCGTTGAGATGCGCAAAAACAAAACCGCCTCCCAAGCGTGGCGATCTCTTTTCTACCGGGCAACTTTGTTTCACCCCATCGCGATAAGCTGTGTTACATACTACAGATTCTCCCTGTTCATTCTCAACGTAAACACTAACCATCATATCAAGTTTTGCAACTCCACACATGGCAATGTACGAGCGATTTGCCACCGGTAGATTAATGTATTGTGAAACAATTTCTTCACCTTCTGAAAGGCGCAAAATTTTATCTCCTACAAAAACATGAACTTTTGTATCTTCTATTTTTGCACTCTTCGCTTTTGAAAAATCCCAATCTTTAAGCCCATCCTCAAAACTGTAATTTGGAACATGCTCATATCCGGCATCGGCAAAAGTGACAGAATAACCGTTCAGGTCGAGCGTAACATCCTTGCCAAGAAATATTGCACTTCGGGGACTCGAAATGTCATTTACCAACTTATATGTAGCACCTGCAACGTCAAAACTCCCCGGTTTATCAACACCAATTTCACTACCCGACAATGGTTTATGATCCACTTGCTTAAATTGTGCTGCTATTTTTCCAGGAAAAAGAAAAATCAACAAAAACACAACACAAAGATTGTAAGCTGTTGTTCCGATTAAATTTTGATTTGTCTCTGCTTTCATTATGTCTATTTTAAAAAACATAACAAATATAACATAGTTTGGTAAGTAAAAGAAATTATTTGTAATTTTAAGCGAAATTAAACGAAAGTTTTTATTCCTAAAAGCAACTTTATTTAGACAAGTAATTGACAAAACAAAAGGAAAATGAAACTAAAGAATTACATTTTTTACTTTACAGTTATTGTTGTGGTTTCTGCAATTGCATTTTATACGGGAAAACAAAGTCAGAAGCAAATTTCATTTTGCAAAAAAGTATGTAATAACGTTGTGATTGAAGTTGGAAACAGAGATATTATGAAAACCGAAAACAAGTGGATTCGTTGCATTCTAGCTTCAAATGGCACTATCTACCTCAAAGACAGCACAAAAAGTATTGATGGAGGAAAAACGTTTATTTCACATGATGATATTGATATTGAAGATATTATAGCACAACCTGAACGAGCAGTTCTTTCGAAGCCTGAAATATTTTATGCGCTTAACGGACCAACAAAAATTGTATCGCCGGGAGTTTTCAGCGTTAAATGCTGGCGGTCAACCGATAATCTGAAAACCATTCAAACAGGAGAAGCCATAATAAATGTGCCGGAAGGCCCCAAAAAGCACATCGAAGACGGGAAATGGAATGGAATATTTGTTTACCGGACCGTACTGGAAATGCCCGACGGAAAATGGCTGGCAACTATGTACGGAAATTTTGAAACCGATACACTTGCGCCACAAGGGACAGATGCAGAAGAGGAATGTCAGTTTATGATGCGAACTTTCATTGTGACTTCTGATGATAACGGAAAAACATGGGACTATTTATCTACTGTGGCAATTCCACAAAAAGGCGATCCGGTTGGAGAAGGTTTTGTAGAACCTGCATTAACATTGTTGAATGATGGCAGATTACTTTGTGTAATGCGGGGGGGTCATCATTTTCCCTTGTATTCTTCATGGAGTTCAGACAACGGAAAAACATGGACAACCCCGTTATACACCGGACTCGACCGCGGTTGTGACCCATGTTTAATAACACTTCATGACGGAAGGGTTGCATTAAGCTGGGGACGACGCTACCCTGAAGGTTGGTCGATTGTCAGCCCCGAAGGAGATAAAGGGCGTTTTGTATATCCAGGCGAAGGGTACAATAACCTCTCGATAAGCGATGATGGAGGTAAAACATGGACTACAAACAAAATCGATGAAAAAACTGGTTCATGCTATTCAACTATTTTAGAGATAGAACCAAACGTGATTTTTTGCCAGGTTGACAACTGGTGCTGGAGAATAAAACTGAAGTCAAAAGTTTAAAAGGGAAGAAATATGAAACTATCGATAATATCATTTTTATTTCTGTTTACCGTTCTGCTTTGCAATGGCCGGGCATTTTCGCAAGAAGTAACAATACTCGATAAAACCCACTATAGCAGCGTGTTTGGCGAGATTCGGAATTTCCGCATTTTTCTACCAAAAAGTTATGATGAAAATACATCTAAAAGATATCCTGTCATTTATTTCTACCACGGCTGGTCGCAGCGGTATTTCGGGAGTATAAATGATTTTAAGGCCGATGAAGGTGAAAGTAATGAAGGAGACAACATAGCAAACTTTGTCGCTGCACATGAAGTGATTGTTGTAAAACCAGACGGATACAACCGCAGTCCGGGCGAGGAATATTATTTGAGACCATACAATATTGGTCCCGTGGAAACCTCAAGGCAATTTCCGCTCTATTTTCCTGAACTTGTAAAATACATCGATTCAAATTACAGAACAATTGCCGATCGCAATCACCGGGCAATATCAGGTTTGTCGATGGGTGGTTTTATGACCTTTTGGATTGCCGGAAAATATCCGCATCTGGTTTCGGCAGCAGGAAATTTTTGCGGTTCAACAGAATTCATTGCTGGTCCGAAGGATTTTCCTTCAGAGTACCGGCATCAGGAAATGTATAAAAATTATGATGGCTTAAATGTGCGGCTAAATTATGGAGACAAGGATTTTATTAGAGCCTATCATTATGATATGAATAAGATTTGGACACAGGTTATGGACAATTACGAATACAAAATATATCGTGCTGAACATTCAACCTGCGGTTTGGGAGAAATGTTTGATTTTTTGCT
>DAOPKR010000005.1:2161-46677 GCA_035391305.1 Draconibacterium sp. | reverse complement strand
TATATCGTGCTGAACATTCAACCTGCGGTTTGGGAGAAATGTTTGATTTTTTGCTGAATACATTTAAAAATCCACCGGGAAAACCGGAAAAATGGAATCATACTGACATTTATCCTTCATTTGAGGTTTGGGATTACCAGGTAAATTCTAACCGGAATATACCCGGATTTACAATTCTTGAAAATGTTAACAAAAGAGGTTTTAGAAGTTCAGTACGATCATTTTTACCCGATGGCGAATTAATGCCCTTCGTAAACCTTTCAGTAATTACTCCACCTGTTTATGAAAAAAACCAAACCTACCTGATTAGTGACATAAATCCTGAGACCGGCATATCTTCAAATTATCAGTTGAAAAGCAACAATGAAGGGCAGTTAAAAATTAATTTGAATGGCGGCTTTCACGAGATTGGGATTAACAAGGAAATGGATACCCCAAACATTTCCGTTGCATCTTTTACAGTTGAAAACATGAATTGGGCAACTCACAACAAGGAAATAAAATTGTCAGTTAGAATTTTGAATAAAGGTGCATCGCAGACTGACAATGTAACTGCAAGTATTGAGGCCACCCGAAAAAGCGCTGTTGTCATAAAACCGAATTCTGATTTTGGTAGTTTGAATAAAGGAGAAATAAAAAGCTCAGAAACCCCATTTATATTCCGCGTTGATAATGATAGTATTGAAATAGAAAGATTTAAGCTGACAATCAGGGATGATTCAGGCAATGAATGGAGCGAATTTATCGATCTACCCATAAGAATTGATGAGCCCGAACTTACAAATTATGTAATTGCCGATGGTAAGGAATTTGACGTTGCCACAGCAGGTAATGATACTACAAACATTTTTTTGGGTCATGGAAATGGTGACGGGATTGCCAATCCAGGCGAATCTATAGTGCTTTTGGCTGAAGAAAACGGAAGATTTTACAGAACTTTTTTGTATTCGTCTGACCCTTTTATTAATCCAAACGGAATTCATATCAGGGAATCCGACAACTGGACTTCATACGATCATGTTGGCGCTTCGGCAAAATATTCAGTACCCGTTTTGTCATCCGCCTGCCCGCAGGGACATACAATTCAATTTTTTGCTGAATACTGGCTCCCTGAATATCCTGACCATATTATAAAACGAGGTGTAATTAAGGTCAGCGTAAAAGGTAAAGATGAAACTTCGCCCGAATTGCAGTGGGTGAAAATTTCGGGGGATAATACGATCAGTGCAAAAATTTACGATGGCGGGCGTATTAAATCTGCAAAAGCCATACTTCGGTTAAAAGATGATCCTGAAAAATTCTTTGAAATAGAATTTACCAACGATGAAAAAAACGGCGACAATTTGAAAGCAGGTTTTGTTTTCAGCCAAAAAATTCAGGAACGAGGATTTGGTTTATATAAATCTGAAATTGAAGCTGTTGATGAATCGGGAAACAAAATGAAAGAACAATGGCCTGAAATTTTGGTCGTGCATTAAATAATTAAAAACTAAGACTTTAAATATGAGAAAGACTTTCCTTTTTAAAATGATTTTCATTGCCATTACGGGTTTTGCTGTAATTTCTTCCTGCACACAGGTTAAAAATGACTTTTCGGTTACCAAAGAAGGCGATATCCGGTTTCGCGAATCAGAAATACAACTTCGGTTTGATTCTATCATGAACATGAGGATATTTTATAAACAGGATATAAATCAGTTAAATGTAAGCGGCCGGGAAACACAGGGAAACCCCAGCCACTTTGTTGTTGTGAACGGAGAAGAATTAACCGGTTTTGTTGTTAACTATGACAGCATTAAAGTATTACCTGTTGAAAATGAATTCGGGAAAGGCAAAAATCTGATATTAAAAGGAGTTGCAAAACTGAAAGACGGGACCCCGATCGAAAAAACTTTAATTGTCGGGCTTTATGAAAAATATCCGAATGCAGCAATTATTTCGGCCATTTATAAAAATTTCGGTACTTCGAATGTGATTGTTGACGAGGCTGTTTCCAACTACTTGATAATGGATTCGTCTGTTGACGAACCGGGCATAAAACCGTTTGATTTTTGGTCATTTCAGGGATCTTCACTTGCGTGGGGACTTGACAATGTTATTCATATTACCGATGGATTTAATCAGGAAAACTGGATGGGAGTTCAACCTGAAACGAAGACCGGCGGCGGACTGCCCTTTATCGACCTTTGGAATAAAAAAGCAGGTTTGGCTATTGCGCATCTCGACCCAAAACCACAACTCGTTTCATTTCCTGTAAAAGTTGAAACCGATAAAAAAGTGAGCATGTGCATGCAAAAAGAATTGAACCTGATACTGGCTCCAGGCGAAAGTTACAAGACTTTAAAAACTGTTGTCATTACGCATTCTTTAGACTATTTCGATCCGTTGAGTACCTATTCAAAATTAATGGCCGACCAGGGAATCAAACAAGAAAAACCATCGAAAAATGCTTACGATGCAATTTGGTGTGGCTGGGGTTATCAAACTGATTTCACTTTAAACGATATTTACGGAACCCTTCCCAAATTAAAGGAACTCGGAATAAAATGGGTGGTAATTGATGATCGCTGGTGGGATAAATATGGCGACTGGAACCTTCGGAAATACACTTTCCCCGATGGAGAAAAACAAGTAAAACAATTCGTTGATTCACTGCACAACCAGGGATTTAAAGTTAAAATATGGTGGGCACCTACTCCTGTTCAACCCGAAGAAATAATCAATTTTGGCGGATCAGTTGACCCCGGCGAAGCGCTGGTTGTGAAAAATTATGCGGATTGGTTAATTATGGATAAAGACGGTAATTACCCGCGCGATTGCCGCGATATGTACCAACTTTGTCCGGCTGTTCCCGAAGTTCAGGAATACATGAAAACACTGACTACCCGATTTATTAAAGACTGGGGATTTGACGGGCATAAACTGGATGCCTATTACGTAGTTCCGCCCTGTTTCAATCCTGCACATCACCATAAAAATCCTGATGAATCGTACCAGGAAATGCCCCAATTACTAAAAGCTATTTATGATACTTCAAAGGAAATAAAACCATTTTCAGTTACCGAAATTTGCAACTGCGGAACAACCCAGGATTTTTACCAGTCGGTTTATACCGACCAGCCTGTTACTTCCGATCCCACGAGCCAGGTTCAGCAGCGACAGCGTGTAAAAATAATCAAAGCGTTATGGGGTGCCAATGCCCCGGCTTATACCGACCATGTTGAACATATTCGTATTGACGCCGATATGAATGATAAAAGTGACACAGCAAAAGTTGGGCAGGATTTTGCAACTGCAATGGGTTGTGGCGGCGTTATCGGTACAAAATTTACATGGCCAAACGGACCACAAAATATGCAACTGACAGGGGAACGTGAAAAACACTGGCGAAAATGGTTTAAACTTTACAACGAAAAAATGTTGTGCGAAGGAAATTATCTAAATCTTTATGATGTGGTTTATGATAAACCAGAATCTCATGTTATACAGAAAAGTGATACATTTTATTATGCATTTTATGCCGGCCAGTGGCAGGGTCAGATTGAACTCCGTGGTCTTGATAATCTGAAATACAAAGTGTATGATTATGACAATCAGGTTGATTTGGGAATAGTTAGCGGACCTGTTGCAACCATCAATCCGAAGTTTAAGGAACATTTGCTGATAGAATGCACTCCAGTGAAATAACCTTTTATTTACTAAAAATGAACGACTTTACCAAAATGAAAACTAAAGTTTAAAATATATATCAATGAATTATCCAAAAATATTACTGTTTGTTTTTCTGATAACTTTTTTACCGGTGACAGCTACCACACAAACCAAATACCGTGTGCTTGAAGAGCTGGACATAAAAGTAAGCATGAGCGACGGAATCAGGCTTTCGACAAACATTTACCGACCGGATACAACAGGGGTCTTCCCAGCTATTTTAATACGGACACCTTATGGAAATGGCGGCACAGAAAATAAAGAAGGGCATTTTTTTGCAGAACACGGTTACGTTTATATCATTCAGGATACAAGGGGTAGGTATGAATCGGAAGGGCAATTTTATGCCATGCAATCTGAATTAACGGATGGCCGCGATATGCTGAAATGGACCGGAAGTCAAAACTGGAGTAACGGGAAAATAGGTACTGCCGGAGGATCGTATGTTGGGTTTACGCAATGGATATCGGCACCATCAGGTCAATACCTGAAAACGATGATACCTGCAGTTACTTTTTCAGATTTTTACAGTACAGTTTATCAAAACGGGGCTTTCTTTTTAGATTTATTTGGCCCCTGGAGTATTGAAATGACCCAACCCTATTTTGTAGCAAATGAATATATCCAACACCGGATGGACAGCGTTCTGCTTACACTTCCGCTAATCGATACAGATAAAGCAATGGGCTGGCGTGTTCCATTTCTTCGCGATTGGTTGTCGCACCCCAATCGCGATAAATTCTGGGAAGCAACCAGCGTTGGCGATAATTATTCCGGAATAACCGCTTCGGTATATAATATTGGCGGTTGGTATGATATTTTACTTAAGGGTACAATCGAAAATTTCACACAAATGACAAGTGACAAAATTGCCCCTGAAGTTCAGAAAAAACAAAAATTGCTCATTGGGCCCTGGGTGCATAATTGGGGAAACAATAAAGTTGGTGAACTTGATTTTGGGGAAGAGGCCTCTTTCAACAGCAGGCAATTCCATCTGCGATGGTTTGACAGTGAACTGAAAGACATTAAAAATGGGGTAATGGAAGAGCCTCCGGTTAAAATTTTTGTGATGGGAAAAAATAAATGGCGTTTCGAAAATGAGTGGCCGCTCGCCCGCACAATTTATCAGAAATTCTACTTACACAGCAAGGGAGATGCAAATTCTTTGAATGGAGATGGCTGGCTGAGTACTGAGCTACCAAAAGATGAACCAACCGACAATTTTATTTACGACCCCGCAAATCCTGTAATTACAAAAGATACGTGGGGGCCATTTAATCAAACCTCAATTGAAAAACGGGAAGATGTTTTGGTTTACACAACTTCTGTTTTGAAAGAAAATCTGGAAGTCACGGGGCCTGTAAAAGTTATTTTATATGCTTCAAGTTCGGCAAAAAATACTGACTTTACCGCTAAACTTGTAGATGTTTACCCTGACGGCACGGCAATACGTATTTGTGATGGAATTATTCGTGCAAGTCACCGGAATCCTGAACAAAGCTCTTCGAACATTAATCCCGGAGAAATTTATGAATACACAATTGATTTGTGGGCAACAAGCAATCAGTTTAAAAAGGGTCATAAAATCCGGGTTGAGGTTTCAAGCAGTAACTTTCCCCGTTTCGACAGAAACCTCAATACAGGTAATTATTTTGCAACTGACACAACTATTATTCAGGCAAAACAACAAATTTTCCACAATGAACAATATCCTTCATGTATTGTGTTACCGGTAATTGAAAATTAGAAACCTGATTCCAATAATACTGTTGTTTTTCCTGATCGATCCTGTTTGCAATAAAATCTGAAAAACTTCAGGTTTGCTTCCATTTTATCGGCTGTCACCTGCAATGACTTCAAAAACAATGCGTTGGGCATAAATTTCCATCCATTCATAAAATGAAAACTCGTAGTAAAGACCTGTTTTCCGGTGCTGAGAATTATCGTATGTACAAATAAGCATCGTTGAGTCAATTCAGCTTACATTTTAATTTTAGTATTATCAATTATTCGCAGACTAAATTCTATTTATCATCATTATCTCCGACGATAATTGTAAATTTTCCCCAGGTTAAATCTCTTCTAATTGCTTTCCAGTCCTTCACTTCGTAATTGGCCAAAAACATTATTTTATGCCCCGGAGGACAATCCTTTGAAATATGAACAATAGAAGACAGGGAATAACCATCACCCCATTTGTCAGGCTGAACTTCATCATACAATCTTTCTCCGTCAATATATGGATCGTCATAATAGAGCCTTGTCCGGTGGCTGCCATTTGTTATTTCGTACACCATTATCCACTCTCCGGGTTGTGCTGTGTTATCACCATTACCGGCGCCAAACATTTCACTGTCGCCATCATCAATACCAATATTTGTAAACTCAGGAACATCGTAAAATACAGGAGCATCAAATTCATCTTCCCAAAGCTGATTATTATTGTCGCTAACCGCAATATTAAACCTTATCCTGAAAGGCGAACCGTCAACAGTAGGTTTATTGCGGGCAGTAACTTTGAACACCTGTGTCAGCCAGGCTGTTTCATTTGCAGGAATATCCTCTACCTCAATTGTCGGATTCGCAACCGATACTCCTTTTGTACTGCTTGTTAAAGTAACTTTTAATCCTTTTGCGTTGCTTCCTCCTCTATTTAACAACCTAATTTTCAGCTCGTTTTCTTCGTTCTGCTCAAGAAAAATCCCATTATCACTTACCCTGTGTGCTACAAATACCACATCTGCGGGGCTTCCCTTTTTACTTATTCCAATCTGGTGGTTTTCGTAATTTACCGAAAAATTTATCTTCCCTTCTGAATCGCTTTTTACATTCGAAATGTTTTTAACATTCGTTGTTAAATTATAATCAAGTAAGGAATAAGTAGTTTCAGGAATATAAATCGGCGGAGTTTTGATATTTATTGTAACACCAGGAATCAGTCTTCCTTCAGGTTGCCATTTTTTAGTAGCAATACCCATTCCTTCTTTTGTAACTCCTTTCATTTCAATATATCCCGACTCAGAAAGATTACTTTTTACTTCATAACCCCAAACATCAAAATTTGGATACAGATCAGCATGAGTCCAACGTTTAGGTGCCGGTAAAGGATTTTGAAATGAAGATATTACAAAATTAAAGAGATCTTTAAACTCAGCCGGCGACAAACTGTGCCCGCCTTCGTAAACCCGATACACGTAATTTAAGTCTTTTTCATTTAAAGCACCTGCGTTTACCTCGTTGTTCAAATTAACAAGTTCGCCATCGGTGCTGTTTGTAAACATCAGCCGAACTCCGTATAAATTTTTGAACATGTATCGAACATTATATAAAGTATGATTTTTAGGATAGCCAATAAAAAATTCAGGCGATCCTTTCGAATTAACTGCAGTTCCAATCATTTCAGGATATTTTCCGGCAATAAAAAAAGACATAATCCCGCCCATGCTGTGCCCAATCACCGCCCGGTTTGAACGATCGGTTAAGGTTCGGAAGGTACTGTCAATGTGCATTACAAGTTCCAAAAAATAATCTTTAAACTGAACCTGATAATTTATATTCGAGTGGTTACCAATATTATATGGTCTGAAATCTGTTTCTACTGAACGTCCGTTCCATGCAACAAGGATTACAGAGTTTTCATTCACCATTTGTGGCAAATCATCGATATTTAACTCGTGGTTTCCTGTATTTCCATGAAAATAATAGATAACCGGATATCTTTTTTGAGAAGTATTGTAATCTGATGGCAAAAATATCCTGTATGCCTTTTCTTTGTTAAATACTTTGCTAAAATGCGTGTGGTCTTCCTGAGCAATTGCAAGTATTGAAAACCCATATAAAAAAACAATTGTCAACGCAAGTAATCTATTTCTTCCTTTATGATTTTGGTTCATCTTCCTTACTCTTTAAAGTTTAAGAATCTAAATTAAATAACATTACAAAAATATAATAATTTCGTAACCTTTTTTATTTTTATTTTATCATCGTTTTATTACTTTTACAATCAAATTATCTTTTATTATATTATGATTTTAAATATTAAACTATGCAAAAAACAAAACCGTTCACAAACTTACAGGCGATAACCCTGGTTGTTTTACGACTTCTTATCGGTTGGCACCTTTTATATGAAGGAATTTCCAAATTGCTGATTCAAAACTGGTCATCCGCAGGTTTCTTAAGAGAATCACAATGGATTATGTCAGGTGTTGCAAAATGGATTATTTCGAATGATACTGTTTTACAGGTTGTTGATTTTATGAATATCTGGGGACTAATTGCTATCGGATTAGGATTAATACTGGGATTATTTACCCGTGCTGCAGCCATTTCAGGAGCAATTCTGGTTTTACTCTATTATTTTAACAATGCGCCAATTATTGGAATCGAATATTCAATTCCGGCTGAAGGAAGTAACCTGATAGTAAGCAAAACACTTATAGAAGCAGTTGCACTGTGTGTTTTGGCCGTTTTCCCGGCAGGCAAGGTTTGGGCATTGGATACTTTGGTTTCACAGTTTAAAAACAGAAAGAAATAAAGGAATATATTATGGATATCGATAAAGACAAATCGCAGCAAACAGAAGAAAAAAATGTTCAGTCGCGCAGAAACGTGATTAAGGCTTTGGTAGGAATCCCTGTTTTAGGGACATTTGCCTATGAAGTTTTACAAAAAACATCTCAATACAAAAAAAGCGAATCAAGCATCATAAAAGAATTAAACCTCGGAGATATTCAAAAACCTTCCAAAGTTTTAGGCGCGGTAAAAGGCGACCTGATCCGGGTAGGAATTATTGGTTTTGGAAACAGGGCCGAACAACTAGCCAGTGGATTAGGCTTTCTGCATCCCGATGAAATAAAAAGCAGGTTACCCGGGGGAAAATTGGATGACTGGCTCAAACAGGAAGATTTAAATGTTGCAATTACAGGAATTTGTGATGTGTTTGATCTTCATGCGGAAAAAGGAATTGCAACTGCCGGATGTGAATTGTTGCCCGGTGGTGCAAAGCCTTCAGGATTGGCTGTTAAACGTTACCGCACCTATCGCGAAATGCTTGATGATAAAGCAATTGATGCTATTGTTGTTGCCACTCCCGACCACCATCATGCTCGTATTGCGACCGATGCAATTAATGCAGGAAAACATGTTTATTGCGAAAAAAGTATCGCACTAAACGAAGATGAATTACATGAAGTATATGATGCAGTAAAAAATAGCGACCGTATTTTTCAATTGGGTCACCAAATTACACAGAATGTTGTTTTTCAGCAGGCCAAAGAAATTATGAAAAGAGATGTGCTTGGAAAAATAACCCTGATTGAAACTACTGTAAACCGAAATTCAGCAGAAGGTGCCTGGATTAGGCATCTTGACAAAAACGGCAATCCCAAACCCGGCAGCACACAAACGATTGACTGGGAACAATGGCTGGGAAACAGTCCGCAAAAGCCTTTTAGCATAGATCGTTATTACAACTGGACCAAATTCTTTGATTATGATACCGGTATGCTTGGACAACTTTTCTCGCATGAATATGACGCTGTGAACCAGTTAATGCGAATCGGAATTCCTAAATCCGCTGTATCATCAGGTGGCATTTACTACTGGAAAGATAATCGCGATATTCCTGATACTTTGCAATCGGTATTTGAATACCCGGAAAGGGAATTAACCCTTATGTTTAGTGCAACTCTGGCAAACAGCCGTTCCCGTGGACGTGTTTTTATGGGACATGATGCATCAATGGAACTGGGCGAATCGTTGAGTATTACTGCCAACTTCGATTCAACCAAATATCAAAAACAACTTGAATCTGGAATTATCGATCCGAACAGCCCGATGATTACAATTAATCCGGGGTCGGGTGATATTGATGCAGTGTCGTCAGCCACTGAAAAATACTATTCTTCGAGAGGACTTACATCAACTTATATTGATGGTGTGCCGGTTGATGTTACCCATCTTCATCTGAAAGAGTGGATTAATTGTATTCGGAATGGTGGTGAAACAAGTGATAATATTGATCGTGCTTTTGAAGAAGGAATCACCATTTTAATGGCTCAAAAATCATATGTTGAAAAAAGACGGGTTGAATGGGATCCGATACAACGAAAAATTGTGTAAAATCATTAGATCCAATTTATTATGATAAAACAGAAAGTGATATTGCAACCTGGCTTTATCACTTTTTTTCTTTTAAAAATAAAATAAGTTAAAGTATCAGCACAGTTTTTTGCATGAACTAAAATTTATCCAAACTCGGGGCCGCAAATAAGAAACTGATTTTCTGGAATTCCTGGCAATAGATTTTCATTCTGATACATTCTTATAAAATGTCTCTGTGTACTAAAACCAATTGATTTCAGCCATTTTATCAACTCCTTTTTATCATCAGGAATATCAATAACGACAGGCTTTCCACTTAATTTTTCAAGCGATTTTAAAACAAGTATTTTAGCGTTTTCAGGGTTTAAAGCCATAACCGGGCCAACCTGGTAGAAATGTGCGCCTTTTCTTCCCAAAGCAATTCCGGTAATTTGCCCGTTGCTGATTAACATCCAGGAGTTTTCAGAAAAGTTATTTACCAGATATTCAATGAGTTGTTTTCTGTTGGCTCCCGATATTTTCCTGTCAAACCGGGTTACTGCTTCAATATCCGAAACAAGAATTTGTCTCAAAAAAAGACTTTCGGTGGTTGGCTGCAAATTAATACACGAAGCAGTCATTCGGTGAATCAGAAATTCATCCTTAAAACCATATTTTTTATAAACCGGCTGACCGGCAGGCGTCGCATCAAGTTTTACTGATTTGCAAGATTTCAGGTTTTCAAACAGACTGTTGAGGAGCATTTTACTAATCCCCTTTCCACGAAACCCGCAGTCAACAAGCACCATCCCGATCCATGCAATTTCATCGTTATAATTAATTGCTGTTGCAGTACCAATTATTTTTTTCTGGTCATGCACACACATACAAATATTCCGGGGATTTCGGATAAGCAGATCCCAGTCTTTTTCAGTTTGATTCCAGTTTTCTGCATTCGAAAGTTTTATGGCCTGCTCAATATCCTGAATTCCCAAAGGTTTTATTTCGTATGAAGAATGACGTTTTTCCATCAGCTCTTTATCTTTAAAATCCTTTCTGATTCCAAACAAAGAAAAGAAATAAATTAAGCCTGAATTAACTAAACCATTTCGACTTGTTTTCGGCAACAAAAGCATCGTCATTCAAATGCGGATAGGCTTCATAAACGCGGTCTATTTCTTCTTTTTGCCCGGGCGAAAGGGTTTCATTTTCGTTCAGAGTCCAAATTCCTTCGAGTAATCCCTGTCTTTTCAGCACTTCGTGAAGGCCGGTAATACACCCCGCAAAGTTGTTTGCTGTATCAAAAAAAGCTGCATTTGAATCGGTTATCTGATTGGCAAGAACCAACGCCTTTTGAATATCATTATCATATTTTCCATTCTGAACATCTTCCAGAAGTTTGACTGCCGATTTGGTCCAGACAGCCCAATGCCCGAGCAAACCACCGGCAATTCGTTTGGTTATTGTTTGACCATCAACAACAATTTGATATTCTGAAAGAAGGTCAACCAGAATATTGTCGTCGTTGCCTGTATATAATGTAATTTCATGGGCACGCCCCGATTCGGCAACTCCGCGAACTACATCGAAAGTATAATACCGGTTAAAAGGTGCCATTTTAATAGCAATTACATTTTTAATTCGTGCAAACTCCCTCCAGAAATCAACGTCGAGCCTGCGGCCACCAACTGCCGGTTGCAGATAAAAGCCAATCACCGGTATAATTTCTGCCACTGTTCTGCAATGCGCCAAAATTTCTTCGTTTGAAGCGTTTTTAAAAGCGGCAATGCCAAGCAACACAGCATGAAACCCGTTCTTTAATGCCAACTGCGCTTCGTTTACTGCCTGTTGAGTCTTACCAATAACTCCTGCAATTCTAACGATTGGCTTTCCCGTTGCCGCTGTGAACCGGTTGAATTCCTCGCTTGCAATCTGTAATACAGGTTCATACAAATTATATTCGGGTAAACGGATCTCAAACTGTGTAGTATGAACAGCCACAGCAATTCCACCTGCGCCTGCATCAAGATAATAGCGCATCAGGACACGCTGGTGGCGTTCATCCAGTTTTCTGTTTTTATTCAGGGCCAAAGGAAGTGCAGGAATCACAACTCCTTTTTGCAGGTTAGTTAATACATTTTTGGGCAAATCAGAATAATTCATTTTTATTTTTTTGTCTTAATATTTTCCGTCCCTGACTTCAAAATGGGTTGGCTTTCCCAATAGTTTCCGATTTTCTTCCATCCAGTATGCTGTCCATAAAATTACTCTATGGACAGGCACTTTTGGCTCTCCAAACAAACTGAAAGCAACATTGGAATTACTCAGAAGTGCAGTTTGTGACTCAGTTCCAACAAAACCAGGTTCCACACCAAAAAGTTTTCCGAAATCCAATGCAACTTGCCTGACAGAAAGCGTTTCCGGTCCGGTAATGTTTAAAACCATAGCCGGGCTGCCCGCGTGTGCCAGAGATCGCAGTACAACTTCATTTGCGTCGCCCTGCCAGATTACATTGAAAAATCCCATCGACAAATCGACGGGCATTTTATTTTTTACTTTAGTTGCAATATCCACCAATACGCCGTAACGAGGCTCTACAGCATAATTCAGCCGGATGAGTGACACCGGAGTCCCGTTCTTTTTGCTCCCGTATTCAAACATTCTTTCGCGCCCCAGACACGACTGGGCATACTCACCAACAGGCTGAGGCATATCAGTTTCCCTGGAACCGCCCGAATCAACCGACACAAGCGGATAAACACATCCGGTGGAATATGCAACGATTCGTGAATCTTTAAAATATTCAGCAACCAATGCAGGAAGATATGAGTTCATGGCCCAGGTTAGCGAAAGATTATCAACTGCGCCAAACTTCATCCCGGCTAAAAAGAAAACATTTTTTACTTTAGGCAAACCTTCGAGAAAATTTCTGTCTAGCAAATCTCCCTGAATCGTTTCAATTCCAAAATTTTCAATTTGTGCTTTTTCCTGCAGGTCGCGAAAACGGGAAACGCCGATAATCCGTTTTTTCACCCCGGCTTCCTCACACGCCCGTTTAGCCATATTTGCCAGCGAGGGGCCTATCTTTCCTGCAATTCCCAGAAAGATTATATCGCCATCAAGTTTTTTGAACATTTCAACCGTTTCTGCTGACGGTCTTGAAAGAAGTTCTTCCAACTGTTCTTCATTTGCAATCTTTTCAGGATAATTATTCATTATCAAAATCTCCTTTTAATATGATGTTTTTATAAATTTCAACAGCTTGTTCAAGTTTATCAGTATAACAAAACTCATCAGTCTGGTGTGCCATTTCAGGTTGACCGGGCCCTAAAATAATGGTTGAAACTCCGCTGTAAGCAGGCTGAAGAACCGATCCGTCAGTGAGGTATGGCAGCGATTTTGGGAAACCATTTTCGCCGGCTGAAATACCGCAAACAGAATATACCATTTTTACAAACGGGTCATTTTCGCTACTTGAAACTGCTTTTAAGTCAACAAGTGTTTCAATAGAAACTTCGGAACCAAGTAGGCTTTCAAATTTTTTCAATAGTTTCTGGTGATCAACTTTTGTTGTTGTTCGGGCATCAATTGTAAAAAAAGCCTGGTCGGGAACTGAATTAATATTCATTCCTCCCTGAACTACGCCAACATTTATGGTAGGAAAACCAAGTAAAGGATCATTTTCAACTTCGAACTTAAACTTCTCTATTTTTGAAATTGCACGCGCAGTTTTATAAATGGCATTATCGCCCAAATGCGGCATCGACGAATGTGCTGTTTTTCCTGAAGTTGTAAGATTCAAATACAATCCGCCTTTATGACCAATTGCAGGAATATTTGCAGTTGGCTCTCCAACAATTATTCCCTTTGCTTTTCCAGGTATTCCATAGGTTTCAACCAAATGTTTTGCACCCTGGCAACCAAGTTCTTCGCCTGAAGTAAATATAAAACGAACACCACTTTTTGGAAAATCCTTTTCAGCCACCTTTATGGCAGCAACAACCATGGCAGCAACACCACCTTTCATATCACTTGAACCACGTCCGTAGAGTTTGCCGTTTTTAATTTCACCACCAAACGGATTCACAGTCCATTTGCGGGCACCAAGTGGAATAGTATCAAAATGGCCGGTAAATACAACTGGCCGCGAATCAACTGAACAACCTTTCTCTGCAATAACGTGCAGGCGGTTTTCTTCAAACGTAACATATTCAACGGCAAACCCATTTTCGAAAAGCAGGGCTCCTATAAATTTTGCTGCATCACTTTCATTTCCCGGCGGATTTACCGTATTAAAAGCGAGTAACTTTCGTGTTAACGATATGACGTCATCAAAATACATAAATTCTTAAAAATCCATATTGCTAATGTGTAACCGGATTTTCCATTCCGCGTGCCTGACTGGTTTTTGGCAAAAAGGATACAATGAGCACTCCTAAAAGAGCTACACATATTAGAATTGCAAAACCCAGTGCATAACTCTTAGTTTCAGTGTTATACAAATATCCAACAAGAACCGGAAAGAAAGATTCGGCGAGACCATCAGCAACCAAGATAATACCCATTGTCCTGCCCAGAGCTCTCACTCCGAATAAATCACCGGCCATTAAAGGAATAATCATGTAATCACCACCTAGACCAATTCCGAAAATAATTGCAAATACATACACTCTTCCTTCAAAAGGTGGCAGAAAAAGTGCAAAAATTGCAACTGCAACAATCGAATAAATGAGCATCATTACATATTTCCGGTTTATAATATCTGAAAGCCAGCCCATTGCAACCCTGCCTGCCAAACTCGACAATAAAACAACAGACATAATATTGGCAGCCTGAGCTTGCGTGTATTCAAGATCACGTAAATACAATTTTAAATGTTGCCCCATTCCTCCAACAGCGCCAATTGAACACATACTGCCAAACGCAAGCAAATAGAAATTCGGATTTTTTAAAATGACTTTCATGGGTATTGCAGCAATTTTCTCTACCTCTACTTTTACTTTAGCTTTAGTTGGATCTTTTATAAAATAGGAAAACGGAACGGCTAATACAATAATCAAAATCCCAAGTATTGTTAATGCATGTTGCCAACCCAGGTGTTTTTCAAGGTTAGTTGAAAGAATTGGAACAATTGCACCACCAATTCCGATCCCTAAATATGCAATTCCCATTGCCTTTCCCCTGTTTTTATCGAACCATCTGGAAATCAACACCTGACATGGCAGAGGACCACCAAAAACATACCCAAGTGCATTTAACACATAAAACATATAAAACATCCATAAAGCACTTGAATAACTTAATCCCATCAGTGCAACGCCCATCAAAACAGCTCCAAGCATCATTAAACGTCGCGGACCATACTTGTCAATCAGCCAGCCGGCAAGAAAACCAAACATGGGAGCCACAACCAGTTTACCTACTGCATTGCCGGAAGTTACTTCGGCCCGTGAAAAGCCAAAGTCATTCACCATAAAATCATAAAAAAAAGGCAAACCGTAGTATGCAAATCCAACCAATGCAAAAAGAGATATAAATGCAGTAATTATGATATATGTATTTGAACTTGCCTTGAAAGATTTTGAAGTCGGTTGTTGTGTAATAACTGCCATATTCATTGAGTTTTTATAAATAAAATCTAATTTCAGAAATAATTGCTGAGAATCTCATTTATTTCAGATTTTTACTTTACCAAATAAATTTAGTCGGTTTTCAAACATATCAATAATTATTCAGAAGTTGTAAAGATAGAATGAAAAACAAATTTACCAATCATACGAAAGCAATATTCAGAAAAAACAAAAGATAATATAATTAAATTACAACCATTTCGTTTTTAATCATTACCAAAACTAAAAACATGAAGTGTTAAAAACATAAAACCGCGATTTATTTCATGAATAAACAAGCCCGAACGAATAATGAATTACAGGCAATCAAAGTTGGAACAGTTTACGTTAAAAAAACTCATACATTCTGCAAGGTTAACGCAAATAAAGATTGCTGATTATTACAGTTGATTCAGGCGTTTCTTTATGTAGATATTTTCCCCACAATTCTCTATTTTTTCCACATTAACAAACCCAATTGTTTCATTCAAAATTACAAATCAATCATTCAGAAGTTCTGTCACCAGTCCATTTCAAAATGTATTAATATTTATAAACCGCAAAGGCACAAGTCTTGCAGAAGTTTTTACTATAACAAAAAAATGAAAATATCATGAAAACATTATTGGCAATAGTAAATGAACCAAAAGAATCGAAAGGATTTTTACAATATGTTACCGGCATGGCATTAAGTCTTTCAGCACAGGTAAAAGTATTAACAGTATTTACCCCGGCAAATTATCCAATGGGCATGACAGATAACTCAGGTTTTGGAACATTTGAAATGATGAGAAACCAGGAAAAACTGATTATTGAATCAAAAAATATTTTAGAGAAATATATTGATGAAGTAACTGATAAAATAGCAAATCCCGTATTTGTTGAAGTAATTTCAGAGATTGGTTTTGCAGCTGAAAAAGCCGGCGACCTTGTTTCAAAGAACAATGCTGACATGTTAGTTTTGGAAGGACAACAAGACAATGGATTCTGGATGCAATCATCATCGAATATGGATGTTATTGAAAAAGTGGATTGCCCTGTTTGGATAATTCCAAAAGGTGAATCTTACAAGCCTTTTACACACATTGTTTATGCCACCGATTATAACAGGGAAGACACAGCAAATTTGAAAAAACTGATAAATACATTCCCGCATTATTCACCGCATATTACTGCATTGCATATTACGGACAGCATTGATTTTGAAGAACGAATAAAAAAGGATGGATTTATTGAAACAGTACAAAAACAAACTGATTATAAACCACTTGTTGTTAAAGCACTTTACCAGGGCGAACAGCATAATTTAACTGAATTATTAAACGACTTTGCACTTAAAAACGAAGCCGATTTATTGGTGTTGTTAAAAGAGAACAAATCGTTTTTCAACCGTATTTTTAGCAAAAGTAAAACCAGGGAACTTTTAAAAATTACAGTTCTGCCGGTTTTAATCTACCATGAGAAATAAAACCTGAAACTGTTATAAATAATTCAACACCGGTTATTTTTGGATTTGGAGAGTTGAATCAAATTTATCGCTCGTATTAATATAGTATCGGTAACACTTGCCGCACTGTTGAGTTTCTTGTTATCGTTTATGTACCGCAATAAAAAAACAAAGAAATCAAGAAAATTGATGAACAAATAAAATTACCAGGCGACAAAATTAAACAGCGGAAAAATAAGGCTGAAAAGAAAATCAGACAGACAATTTATCCCCGAAACGCTGAATAATCCGGTTAACCACGAATTGTATCAATTACAGGATCTTCTCTTATTTATCATCATGTTTATGATAAAATTGAAGATCTTTATTTTTGTATGTTCGATATAAAGTGTTCATATTCAGATTTACCAATCCAATTTCCAATATATTTTTTTTATTGAATTGAAGGTTCATTTCCCGTTCTTAAAAATATCAATGTTAAAATTATAAACAGCCCAAATTTGCCCTTTTTACAATCGAAGTTTCAAACAAAAAAAATTACAAAAACCTTCATAATGTGTGGAATCAGCACCTCATTGTGTGGAAATATTCAATCAACAATTGCTTTAACCCCAACACTGAAAAATGAGTGTAATTCCTTATATATAAGGCAATTCAACAGTTTTTCATGAATATTTTTTTCAGCTTTTAAAAAGTCTGGCATGTTATTGCCATATATAATTATCATAATCGAAAAAAATAATAAATAATGAAAACAGCAGGTATTATACTTTTAATTTTAGGTTTGGCCGGAGTAATCATATTTGGATTACAGGCCCTGAACAATTCCGAAACGTTCAGTCTTCTTGGATTCGATATAGCTGTGAGTTCAGCGAACTGGACACCGGTATTTGTCAGTGGTTTGATATTAATAGTTGGTTTTATAATGACAGCCACAAAAAGGAAATAATACAATACCTGTTATTTCTCAATTACAAAAAAAGAAAACACTATGCAACACAGCACAATAAAACCCGATTTTAAAAACGGTTTTTCACTGTTAGCCAGTGATTGCATCTTGAAATTAAATATAGTATTAACATTAAAAATTTAAGTTATGAACAAGTTACAGATTAAAGGAAACTGGAATGAATTGAAAGGGAAAATCAAACAAAAGTATGGAGATCTGACAAATGATGATCTTACTTATGTTGAAGGCAAAGAAGACGAATTACTTGGGCGAATCCAGAAAAAAACAGGTAAAGCCAGGGAAAAGTTGGTTGAGGAAATTAATAATCTTTAAGCCATGAGAAGTATATTGTATATTGTAGCAGTAGTACTTGTAATTGGCTGGTTATTCGGATTCTTTGTTTATTCATTAGGCAGTCTGATTCACATTCTTCTGGTTTTGGCAGTTATTTCGATACTGCTAACATTAATAGGAGGCCCGCGACGATGATCGCATGACAAATAAAAAAACGGATTTTTACAATCCGTTTTTTTTTGCCCTTTTTACTGTACTTTGTTAATTTCAAACGGAACAGCAAACTTCGCGGGTTTATTATTATGATGATGAAAAAGTGAATACTGGTGACTCAATTCAACGCCAAAATAAAAAATTAACGAAACGTAATAAATCCACACCAAAACAACCACAAACGAACTGGCTGCACCATAAACCAAACCAAGGTTACTGCTACCGATAATGTAGCCAATAAGATATTTACCACCGGTAAAAAGCAACGATGCAACAATTGCAGCAACCCAGCTGGCGTTCCATTTTACGCTCACATCTGGAAGAAAACGATAAATGAGCGCAAATACCGCGGTTATTATTCCAAACGAGAGGAAGGCATTAACCAGCTGCGCTATAAAAATCAGGTCAGGACTGAAATAGCCCGATAAAAAATCTTTTAAAAAGGCTATTGAAACATCAATAATCAACGAAACAAGCAATACAAATCCGAGACAAAGAATTACACCGAAAGATAAAATCCGGGTTTTTACAAGATTTAGAATTCCCATTTTTATGTTTGCCTTTACCTGAACACGCCAAATAAAATTTATTGAATCCTGTAACGTACTGAAAAGTGTTGTAGCCGAAAAAAGAAAAATAACCACACCAATTATTGCACCTACTCCACTGTTTTTGGCAATCTGGTAGTTATCAATTGCGTTTTTCAGAAGTTGTGTACTTTCCTGCCCAACCAGCACATTTAACTCTTCAAAAAGTTTTTGGCGAATAATTACATCGTTGGTAAAAAACCCGAACACCGAAATTATGATTATGAGAATTGGAGCAGTGGAAAATATAGCAAAAAACGCAGTTGTTCCCGCCAGTTGAACCGGCCGGTTCGATCCAAAATTCAGAAGCGATTTTTTTAAAATTTCAAATGCGCTGCTTAATACTTTTGTTACCTTAACTTTTTCCATAATTGCTTCACCTTCAATCTGTAATTATTAAGCCTGCCACTAAAATTTAATTGGTATTTTTCAACGCCCCTGTCACTTATTAAAAAAGCATACGGTTGTAAACTTTCTATATTTCGCATAACTATTTTTGCCATCGCCAGACACGGCACAACTATTATCATACCGGCAACACCCCAAATCATATTTGCAAAAAGAAGACTGAGAATGATGGCAAACGGGTTTATTTTAATATTTCCTCCAACAATGTTTGGAGTAAGAATATTATTTTCAAGAAATTGTACAATAATGAATAAAATTACGATTTGTAAAATAGTTTGAAATGGTTTTGGTGAAGTGATTAAAACATACATTATCGGTATAAAACCTCCCAGCAATGTTCCAAAATAAGGAATCAAATTCAAAAAAGCCGAAAGAATACCGAAAATCAGCGCATACTCAACTCCAATTATATACAATCCTGTTGAGTTCAAAACCGCAAGAATAAAAATTACTATAAATACCCCGCTCATGTATTTGGTGGTTACTTTCGATATTTCGCGAAGAATCTGAAGCGCTTTGTACTTATTTTTCTGACCCGCCAGCAGGAATATAAAATGGGCAGTTTTGGTTCGATAAAAAAGTATAAAAAAGGTAAAAACCGGCAAAATTACTATCTGGAAAATGGTGGTGGTTGTAGCTGTGAAAATCTGTCCGGCTTTCGATTTAAGGGATGAAAACAATTTATCGACAATCTGGGTTAACCCATCTTTTATCGTGCTGGCCTGCAGTCCGACATTCGATTCAATAAAATTCATTAATGCGCTGGTTTTTTGGTCGGCCTGGTCTTTAAAATCCGATAAATTAATTGAGGTATGAGATATTTTTACAGACACAAGTAAAATTACAGTTCCAATAACTACTATTGTAGCAAGCAAAACTATTAAGATTGAAAATACCCGGGGAACACCGGCTTTTTCAATTTTCCAAACTACAGGATAAATTAAATACGAAAGAAAAAAACCAAAGACCAGCGGAAGTAAAACATCTTTCGCCAAAATTGCACCGAGCAATAAAACGGATACAATAAATAAGGATAAACCTACCTTTTCAAGAAAACTTCTTGTCATAATTTGAATTATTTTTTACTGGGTTGAATGAAAGAATTATGCCAGTTTCAGGCATTTTTATTTTGAATAAAAATCAAATACGATTTTGCAGCAGTTTTTATGGTAAACATTGAAAAAAACCAAATGTATTTGGACAATTGTCTGTTGTTTTTATTTGAGAAATGATCGCAAATGTTTGCTGAATTTATTCATAAATTACTTTATTTCAACACATTTCTCTTTGTACAACAAAAGGAGTCAATTGCAAAATTCATTTTAAAATAACCCGGTAACCATTTTAGTTTTTACTAAATATTTTCGGCGAAAACGGAAAATCAGGAGTTATTTTTTCATGATGAACAGTTTTGGTAAAAGGTAACATGATAATTTGTGGAATATTTACACATATTTTCTCAAAATATATGTAAAAATCGATATAACCGGTTAGTGCGAAATTGATTTTTAGTTTTCAACAAATTGTATTTCAGACCAATAAACACTACTCTTCTGATTCATAAAACATTTGGCAGGATTTATTCATTACAATTACCAAAAGTGTAACTATAAAATTTAAAGCAATGAGTAATAATCAATACAGCACCCTGGTAGCTGCAATAACCGAACTGCAAAAAAGAGGTTTTACCCATAATTTTCGTGTAAATGAAAACTGTCAGCTCGAAGAACAAAAAGGCAAATACTATTCACCGCCGGATGTTGAACTGGTTGAGTTTCATCGTTTCGATGGAATGACAAATCCTTCCGACGACAGTATTTTATATGCGGTTAAAACCAGTTCGGGACTTAAAGGAATGGTGGTAGATTCGTACGGTTACAATGGTTCGGAAATTACATCCAGATTTATGAATGAAGTGGCTCAAAGACAATTTGATAACTAGTAATTAGATTTTGTGATATCACACGCAAAATAAGAATTGGAGAGACGATTCTTACCCGATAAAGAATTGAAACAGTTTATTGAGCTTATTACCGGACTTCGATATCGTGCAATTTAATTTTATTGTACAGGGTTTTTCTGTCGATATTTAGCAATTTGGCAGCCTTCGATTTGTTGAAATTGGCTTTAATAAGTGCATCTTTAATCATTTCTTTTTCGGTAACATGCGTGGCTTCCTTTAAATCTGAACTTCCGTTGTTAAAGCTGTTTTGTCTAATGCCTTTGCTTTCGAAAAGATTATTCAACCTAATTTCATCAGGTAAAACTTCGGGAGTAATATAATCGCCCGGGCATAACAAAACCGAGCGGTTTATAATATTTCTTAGCTCGCGGATATTGCCAAACCAATTGTATTTTCCGAAAAGTTCCTTCACATTATCATCAATTCCCAAAACCTGTTTATTGAAAATTTTGTTTGCCTTCTCAATAAAAAACTCTGTAAATTCCAAAATATCATCACCACGCTGCCGGAGTGGCGGGAGCTGAATCCTGAATTCATTTAAACGATGAAAAAGGTCTTCCCTGAATTCGTTTTCAACAACATTGTTGGTTAGATCTTCGTTTGTGGCAGCAATTAAGCGCACATCAACTTTAATTGTTTTATTGTCGCCTACCCTGCTGATAACCCTTTCCTGCAAAGCCCGCAAAAGTTTAACCTGATTTTCGTAGGGTAAATTTCCTACTTCGTCTAAAAAAAGTGTGCCTCCCTTAGCCTGTTCAAAAACGCCCTTTTTATCGTTTATTGCACCGGTAAATGCACCTTTTATATGGCCAAAAAGCTCGCTGTTGGCAAGTTCTTTTGGAATGGCCCCGCAATCAACAGCCACCAAAGGTTTGTTGCTCCTGCTGCTGGCATAATGTATGGCTTTAGCAATGTATTCTTTCCCCGATCCTGTTTCTCCTTCAACCAAAACGGTTAACTCGGTGGGTGCAACAAGTTTAATGTGTTCCATAATTTCTTTCATGCGGGCACTGTTGCCAACAATAAAGTTTTCTTGAAATGTGCTGCTGCTTTCTTCACTGTCTTTTGGGTGAATGGCACGTTCAATCAGTTCCAGAATTTCTTCAGGATGAATTGGTTTCGTTATATAATCAAATGCTCCGGCTTTAATTAATTTAACGGCCATTTTTACGTCGTCGTAGGCAGTCATTATAATAATGGGCAAGTTGGGCATTTTTGTTTTTGCGTGTTGCAAAACTTTTAAACCATCGGTGTCAGGAAGCCTGAAATCACATAAAACCAAATCGTAATTCAGTCTTTCAAGTTTTTTCATACCACTGCGTCCTGTCAAAGTTCCTTCGGCTTCATAATTATGTTGGTTTAAATAATTAACCAACAAATTATTGATGTATGAATCGTCGTCGATTATTAATACTCGTCTCATAAATTTTGGGCTTAACTTATTTTGTGTAAACGGAATCAAAACAAGTGCATTAAAAAATAAAAATCTTAAAATATAACATTTTAAGATTTTATAAGGTTTATAAAGTATTGATTATAATTTACTTTTTGCAATACTGTTTAAGAAATACCTTTCTTTTAGTCGGCTTTAGTACCAAATGTTATTAATCCTGCATTTACAGCATTTTTATCCAATTCCTTTTTTATAAATTCCTTTAGTTTCCTTGGAACAACCAAATAAAAATTGCCGTTACTTTTCCTGGCATATTTCGAAAGGGTGCGCCACTTGTTTACCGCTATTTTGTCGTCTAATTCAATTTCATAAACAATATTTTCCTTTTCATAAACGGCTTCAATATCAGGCACAAAAGACTCTTTATCAGAGTTAAATGAAATCTTTTCAGGTGATTTATATTCCTCAAGGTGCACTGCTCTGATTTCTTTTGGGTTTCTGTCGTTTCTGATTTTTGATATAATTGCCTTGCTTACCATTGTTTTATCGATATACTTTCCCATAATTTATTTATTTTTTATAATTAAACCTCAATATCAGTCAGTTACTCTTCAATGAAAAATATCCGTTGCGACCAGGGAGTTTTAAAATTTTGCCTTCCTTTTTAAGTTGCATTACATTTTGTAAAACCTGGTTATACGAATATTTCAACTCGCTTACCATATATCCCAATTCACATTCAATCTTGACTTTCAATATCCCGATAATTTCCTGTTGAATTTTTTTGTTCTCTTTGCTATTCATTTTTTTAACACTTATCTACAAAGTGCATTGCCAAACAAATACCAAAAACAGGAATATAAAATTTAGAGAAAAGAAAAAAACTCTGCCAGAAATATAATAGACTGATAGTCAAAACGAGTGTAATTAAAAGTGCTGTAGAAACGGGTACAATGTTTAAGAATTTTATTTTAATTCAAAATAAGGATAAAGTGTGCATATGTAGAGTTTTTCCACAACTGGGTTTTATTTCTACAAATTGAGCCTCGAAATCTGATAAAATATTATTTATTCCAATTCAGATTCTGCAGCTCATTTTGTAACTCGTTGACTAATTTCTGAATTGTGTGAATTACACTTTTGGTTTCTTTTTTAACTTCAGTAAACCCAGTAGATTTTTGACTTGTATTTTTTAGCCTTATTAACTTATTTACTACATAGTTAACTTCAAGATGGCGATAAGAGGGAAGTATTTTATGCGCTGTTTCGGCAATAAGTTTATTGTTTTTATTTACCAGTGCCTTATCAAACTTTTCAAGTGCCTGTTTCGAATTCATGATAAAAGTGTTTAACATATTAAAAATAAATTCGGGGTTGTTACCTGACATTTTTTTGAGTTCGCTTAAATCATACAGTTTCGGATGAATTTCCTCTTTTAAAATAATTTCGGCAACGGGTTTCGGAAATGGAAGTTTTTTTGACCACAACACTTCGCACATTTTATTAAAAAGATGAACTTCTTTAAATGGTTTAACAAGAAAATCATCAATTCCGGCTTTGTAGTATTTTTTAATATCATCTTTCATCACTGCAGCAGTTACAGCTACAATTTTTGTTGATTCATTGTTTTTTGTTTGCCTGAAATATTTGGCAACATCAACACCGCTGATATCGGGCATATGAATGTCGAGCAATATAATATCATACTTATTTGCATCGAGCTTTGCGATAGCTTCATTTCCATTATTTGCGATATCGAAATTGCACTTAATTTTTTCAAGAATTGTTTTTACAAGCAATCGGTTTACACTGTCATCGTCAACCAGTAAAACATTTTTACCGCTCAGTTTATTGGTGTCTATTTCGCCCCAATCTTCAGAAACAATATCGGTTTCTGTACCTATTTCATAAGGTAAAACGAAGGAAAAAGTGGTACCAATATTTTCCTGGCTCGAAACCGATAAACTTCCGCCCTGCATTCCAATCAGGCTCTTGCAAATTGTTAAGCCCAATCCGGTTCCGCCATATTTTTGCGAAATACCTGAATCGGCTTGTTTAAACTGCTCGAATATTATTTGAAGATTATCGGGTTTAATACCAATTCCTGTGTCAATAACATCAAAACGAACTTTTATTTTCTTTTTGTACTGATGGCTTAAAAAACACCGCAACTCAATGTAACCCGCACTTGTAAATTTAATTGAATTACTAAGCATATTAATTAAAATCTGCCTAAGCCGAAACGAATCGCCAAGTACAACCAAATCAAGTTTAGGATCTAAATGGTAACTGATATTCAGTCCTTTTTCCTTTGCTTTATTTACGAGTGCGTTGTGTACGTATTTTACTGTATTCTCAATTTTAAACGGGCTTTTATTGAAATTTAACTGCCGTGCTTCAATTTTCGATAATACTAAAATGTCATTTATCAGCGACAATAAATGCTCTGACGATTTATCAATTATTTTTACATATTCATCCTGTTTGTTGTTTAATCGGGTTTGCTTCAGCTGTTCCGTAAAACCTAAAATTGCATTTAGCGGCGTTCGAATTTCATGACTGACACGTGCCAGAAAATCACTTTTTGCACGGTTGGCATTTTCTGCGGTTTCTTTGGCGCGTTTGAGTTTTTGTTCCGTTTTTTTGTCATCGGTAATATTTTGAGTAATTGCAATTCCCGAATAGGCTTCATTGCCGGGGTTTTTTAACGGAATTACCCAAATTAGATAGTAGTAGTTGTTGAAATTATATTCAGCTGAAATTTCCTGACCATCCATTACCACGTCGAAAAATGGTGTCCATATTTTTTGTAAAGTCCTGCTTTTAATTTCCCAAAGGTGTTTGTTTTCAAAATCACTGCTTTCAAAACCATTGTTTTTCATTTCGGTACCTTCGGCAATAATAAAGCGCCTTTTCTCGTCGAATAAATACAAATTGATATCGGGAATATTTTGCGCTAAAATACGGTACAGGTTCAGATTGTTCTGTAACTCGTGCTGGTTGCGGACATAACCGGTTACGTCTTCTCCTGAAATCAGAATTCCAAGAATCCTGTTCTTTCTGTCATAAATTGGAATACTTCTGGCTTCAATAATTCTAGTTTCGTTATTTGAAGTCTGAAGGTGATATTTTTTATTCCGTGCCTGTTTCGACTTACTTTTAAAAACGTTGTTTAAAAATGATTGTACTTTGTTTTTCTCTTCGGGTATAATAAACTGATTTACAAAATTCTGCCCTTCAAGTTTATCTATCTTCAAGCCAAGCAATTCAGAACCTTTTCGGTTTATTAATGTAATATTTGTATCTAAATCAATCGCGGCAACAAACACATTTACCATGTCGAAACACTGCCGGATCAGAGCGGTTTCAGATTCATTTTTCGAATCGAGAATAAAAATATCTTCAATAATGTTTGAGTTTAAATTATGGTCCATAGTTTTCAAAATTTAATGTAACCGGAACAAAAACTATACAAATCACACTTTTGACTCCTTATAATTCAACCCTCAATAAGTCGAAAATGTTTTTTATCGGGGAAAGTAATACATTCTAAAATTTGCCTGCATTGCAAAACATTGTCCGGTAATTCCACACCTAATTCCACAGTTTGTAGAAAAACACCACCAGTTTTGTTTGCCACAATCAATTTAACACTTACACAAACAACTGATTAATATAGGTTTGATGTTACTCTGACATGGTTTCGGAATTACGGAACAATTATTTCTAATGATCACGACAGAGAATTAATAAGAAAACAGAGATTACAAAACAAATTAAAAATTACTTAAAAATTAAATGCTATGAGTAAAGGAACGATTAACGCAATATTAGGTTTTGCTGCCGGAGCTGCAGCAGGAGTTTTGACAGGAGTTTTATTTGCACCCCGAAAAGGTGTAAAAACCCGCAGGAAAATTTCGAAAAAAGTAAAAAAAACCACTAAGGATATGACTGATACTCTTGGTGAAAAAATCGATAATATCAAAGATAAACTCGACAATGTAGTTTCGGAAATGCGCGGAAAAGCTGAAGATACTGAGGAAAAAATCAAGGAAACAATAAATTCAAAAGCAAAAACTGCCGGATCGAAAGCAAACTGAGAAAATTTATAACAGAAGTTTTGAACGCAGATTTTTTAACCGTGCAACTTTAAAAAATGCGTTTCGGAAACTAAAAGATTTATTTACAACATGAAATTGAGGCGCAAAAAGAATTTTACGATACTTTTTAGCGCCTCAATTTTAACGTGCAACACTCGCCTCCAAAACCGTGTAACTGTTTGGCCCTTCATTAAAAAGCAAGTCAAGTATGCTAAGCCCTTCAACAAATCCAAGTTTATCAGAAAAAACCTGTGTGTATTTTTGGGGTTTAAATTCCAAATCAACCTCGGATGAAATTTTTGGTGAAATTGTTTCACGTAAATTCAAAGTATCGTCAGGTACTTTTTCAAAATCAGTTGTTAAAAAAGTGTTATTCTGAATTTCAAGAAGTTCGCAAACAGTTTCATGAATTTTAAAATTGAAATCGAACAGGAAATCAAATTTTGATTCGAAAAAAGGTTGAATGTCATCTTTGTAATATTCAAAAAACGGGGAAGAATTGTAAGCCGAGAATATGGTTCGCCAGTGGTTTCGTTGCCACTCAATGTCGTACGAAATTCTGAGGTCTTTGATAAGTATTTTTCGTCCGCGCCCTTTTACCACCGGAACTACAAGTTGAATTGGCCCATTCCCGCCCAAAATAACGCATCTGTTCCGATAGGTTTGCTTATTGAAATGTTCAAATTGTTCAATATATATTTCATCGTATTTCAGAAATTTTGAATAATACTGTACCGGGGCAAAATAAGCTGTGCTGAGCAAAACTGTGTTCATTTTGCAAATCTGGGAAAAAGAGAAATAACTGGCAAATAAGAAATGCTTTCACTTCCGGGCTGATTGCAGCATTCAGCACATGCAATTAAAACTCGTAAGAAACGCCGGTATAAAGTCCAAGTCTGTAGGGTCGAAAATCAACCAACGAACTTGTATTTATTGAATTCAGATAATAATTGAAACGTGGTTCAAGTGCTACGGAAAAATGTTTACTCAAAGCATAATTCAATCCCACCCCAACAGTTCCTGAAACATTTACAGTTGAAATATCCTGGGTTTCACCTATTTTTTGCAAACCATACTGATTATCAATATACGCATCGTTTCCAACCACAATTCCGGCATTCAAACCCGTAATAAGTTCAACCCCTAATTTTGAATCAACAACTCTGTACCTTACAAAAAGAGGAATTTCCATAAACTGAAAAACCTGTGAAAAGCTTCCGTTGGGAACTGTTAAATTGCCAACATCCGATTTTAATCCTTCAAATTCGCTACTGATTTCCGCACCATCCGGAGTGTCGCTAAAAGCAATAACTCCTGCAGTGCTGTTCATTTCCAACGTATTATTTTCAAGCCTCACGGCATTGCTGAAATATGAATTTTCACCGGATGCCGGAGCATAAAACTCATCCATATTTTGTGCAAATAAACGCAATGATTTGTCAGATTCCTGCCCGTTTTTGGCATAATATACCCCGCTTTCCACAATCCAGCGTTTGCTGGTTTTGTACTGAACTGAAATACCTCCGCTAACGTTCGAGTTTCCGTTATTGTCTGAATAATTCATGTCTTTTGAATAACTTTCGCTGTGACTGGCTGAATATGAAGAATAACCGGGCGAAACATACATGCCCATTTTCCAGTTGTTTTCGGGCTTTGACATTGATTTAATGTTTCTGATATTCTCGGCAATTAAAAGATTTTCTCTTTCAGTGAGATAATTTGCATTTGTGCTTTTGGTTTTAATTGCCAACTCAGAATTTGGAGTTTGGGATTGTGCAACCCGAACTGTTGAACTTTCAATCTTTGACAATAAAATAATTTCACGGGAAATTGTGTTTTCTTCGCTTGCGTTTGTTTTTTTGCTTTTTGTTTTTGCTGATACCGGCTGTTGTGCAATTAATCCGGATATTTCAGTATTTATCTGTTTATCTGATTTGTTTTCAGGTATTTCAACAGTTTTTCCCGACGCAATTTCAGTGGACTCAATATCTGTTTTTGCTCCATTTTTTTCAGGTTGAATAATTTCATTTGCCGCTTTGGCATTATCATGTGGTGTTGAATTATCATTAAAATACCAGCCGGCCAAAAACGCAAGTACAACAACCGCTGCTGCTGAAATCCAACCAATGTACATTCTCCTTGTTTTCCGCCGCTGAGCTGCCAACTTATCAAGTACATTCTCCCAGATAACAGGAGGTGGTGAAACGGAGAAACCATCAAGTTTCCCGCGGATTATATCATCAATATTTTTTTCTCGTTTCATTTACTTTTTTTCAATTACTTGAATTTTGCCAAACCAAAATTCTATGCTGTATAATTCTCAATTGTATCTCCCTCGCCATAAAGTTCTTTTACCCGCTTTTTTAAAATTTCTCTGCCTCTCGCAAGATTCGATTTTGAAGTACCTTCCGAAATTTGCATTACTTCGCTTATTTCTTTATGATTCATGCCTTCCAAAACATAAAGGTTAAAAACCATGCGGTAACGCGGCGGCAGTTCCTGAATAAGTTCAATCAGTTCATCAGCAGTAATTTTTTCGATAGCGTTTTCAGAGTAATTTTGCGGATCATAAATATTAATGTCTTCAACAGGATACATAATATTTTGCTTTCTGAACTTTTCGAGAGAAACGTTTACCATAATTTTTCTTACCCAACCTTCCAAAGAACCCTGGTGTCTGAAATTTTTCAAATAGGTGAAAAACCTGATAAAACCCTCCTGCAAGCTGTCTTCAGCTTCTGTCCAATCTTTTGAATAGCGCAAACAAAC
This sequence comes from Draconibacterium sp., assembly GCA_035391305.1. GTDB lineage: Bacteria > Bacteroidota > Bacteroidia > Bacteroidales > Prolixibacteraceae > Draconibacterium. The sequence goes on along the minus strand of DAOPKR010000005.1, from coordinate 17,150 downwards.
CCCAAACATTTTTGGAGCCAACATGTTGTACAAGGTTTCCTGCGCGCGAACATTCCCTGAAACACAATCTTCAATTATATTTTTTAAATCTTCCAAATTTTGCTTACCAATGTCCGCTCAAAATTAAGGATAATAATTACTCCATTCCAATTTCAAACTTTTCAGGTAACTGAGATTTTTTTTCCTTTTTTACTTTGAAATCATGAGAAAGATGAAACCCCAAATAAAAGGGTTGCGTCATGAGTTAAAATATTTTTAGCACGCAACCTGTACTATGTTTATTTCATCAATACAATATCAGCACCTACAGGTGGAATGTTATAAATTTATAAACTGATAATTTTAAATCATGTTTTAACTTGAAAATAAAAAACCATGAAAACATCGTTCACATTCATTGTATTATTATTCCTCATTTCTGTAGTATCGTGCCATCAGGAAAATATGGATAGCAACGGCCCCAAAACTATAAATCTGGATGAAAAATCGGCACAGTTAATTGAAGCGGATAATACTTTCGGGCTTGAAATATTTCAGAAAATAAGGGAAAACAGCGCTGAAGAAAACATTATGATTTCGCCGTTAAGTATTTCAGTTGCACTTGCTATGGCATACAATGGCGCAGATAACGCCACAAAAACCGAAATGGAAAAAACACTTAAACTGTTTGGCCTAACTCCGGAAGAAATTAATGCTTCATACAAACAATTAATAGAAGCACTCCAATCGGTTGATGAAAAAGTTGTTTTCGAATTGGCAAACGCCATTTTTTATAAAAACGGATTTGCTGTAAAACCCGATTTCCTGAACATTAACGGGAATAACTACGATGCTGAAGTTTCCAGTCTTGATTTTAATTCTCCTTCAGCAGTTGAAACGATAAATAACTGGGTTGCCACCAAAACCCATGACAAAATACTTTCTATAATTGACCAGTTAAATCCCGACGATAGAATGGTGCTTTTAAATGCTGTTTATTTTAACGGGATATGGACAACTGAATTCGAAAAAGAAGGAACAAAACTTCATAATTTCACAAAAAATAACGGCGAATCAATTGAAGTTCCGATGATGAACAAGGAAGATAAACTGGAATATATTTCAAATTCGTTGTTTAAAGCAGTTAAACTTCCATACGGAAAAGGGCAGTACAACATGATTGTTATGCTTCCGGCTGAAGATAAAAACTCGCAAAATATTATCGATGCACTTTCGGCTGACAATTTAACCAAGTGGGAAAATGAATTCAAAACCGAAGATCATGTTGTTGTTACCATGCCGCGTTTTAAGTTCTCATTCGAAACAAGTTTAAATGAAGTTTTAAACGAAATGGGAATGCAAAAAGCATTTTCCGGCCAGGCAGATTTTTCCAAAATTACCGATCAGGAGGATTTGTTTATCAGTTCGGTGCGCCACAAATCGTTTATTGATGTAAATGAAAACGGCACAGAAGCTGCTGCAGTTACTTCAATTACATTTACAACTACAAGCGCCGGCCCGGGAGATACGGTTCAAAAAATCTATTTTACTGTTGACAAACCATTTGTTTTTGCCATTACGGAAAAAGATACCGGCGCCATTTTATTTATGGGTGAAGTTCAAAACCCTGAATATGAAATTTGAAGTATAAAATTTGCCTGAAAAAGCTTAACAGAGAATAATACGGTTAAAGAATAAAACGTCACATTTTTCGTTATAAATAAAAACTCAAAAGCCATGAAACGATTAATATGCTTATTCGCTGTATTTGCAATCCTTTTTACCGCATGTCAGAATGATGATGAGATTATTTTGGAAGATGTTGGGATGGTGGTTGACTATGCGAGCGCCGGCAATTGCGGATATATAATTGAACTCGAAAACGGGACAAAAATTCAACCGCTTTATTATCCTGAAGGATTTACTTTTTCGCAAGGCCAGCGTGTACATATTCAGTATGCCGAACTTACAAATGTTGTACCTTCCTGCGACCGCGGTATTCCGGCAGAAATTGTTTTTGTGGAAGAGTTGGATTGTGCCTCATTTATCGACTGGAATTCCTCCGGTTCAGGTAGCTTGCCCGGCGATCCAATCAGTGTGCACGAAGCTTTTATCGATGGGAACTGTATTCAGATTAAAATTTCATATGGCGGAGGTTGCAAGGAACACACAATTAATTTAGCGCGAATACAGCCCTCTGAAACAGATACTTCAAGCATTCCAACCTTCGAAATTAGTCACAATGCAAATGGCGACATGTGTGAAGCATATTTTACAAAAGAGTTGCGTTTCGATTTAAAACCGTTGAAGCAAGAGGGTATAAAAACGTTTGTTTTGACTGCAAAGCTAACAAACGGTGAAATATATAAAGAGATTTTTGAGTTGGAGTAAAATATGAAACTAAAAAAACGCTGCCATTTCTGGCAGCGTTTTCTATTTAAATCCAATATTTTACTTTTTAGAAAATACTGTATGATAAACCGGCAGCTATGTCAAGCGTAGTTTTTCCATACGTATTTGTATAACTTGTAATAGGTTTTCCGTCCATTCCCGGATATCCCGGATAAACAAATGAAACTTTATCATCCTGATAAAAAGTATTCGAAATTCCCAGGTCAAAAGTAAGTTTGTCGGTAATTTTCCACATAATTCCTCCACCCAAAGTGTATGATGAATTGCTAAAACTCATATCACTTTGCCAACTGTCAGCAACACCCGATTTTGAGCGTAAACCACCAACGCTGATTGCAAAATTATCTGCCAAATTAAATTGAAGACCCAAACCAAGTTCATAATAATTTTTATCAATTTCTCTCCTTCTGATTTTGCTTTGATCCAAATCACCCCAAATAGCAATATCGTTGACATTGTTGCCCCAGCCAACTTTTTTGTCAAAATACATATTATACGAAAGTTGAGCTTCCAGCCATTTCAAACCACGATAGCCAATACCAGCAGTTACAATTCCCGGAACGTCGCTATTCACAGTTTCTCCCCATAAATCATAATTATTTGCTGAATTTGGTGAATTATCCAATGTCAGGTAGGTTTTCATTTCCCATTTGAATGCGAAATTCCAATCATCATTTGGGGAATAATTTAAACCTAAAATCGGTATAAAACTCTGCCCTGTTTGTTCTGTATCAACAATCCTGTCTCCCATTTTACCGGCAGTTGCTGAAAGTTGATCAGCCTGACCCTGGAATGTTGAACTGGCTGCAACATAAGCACCATTTATCTGATTCAAATTCATGGCATCAATTTGTGCCTGTGGTAAACCCATCAGAATTAAACCAGCTTCAATTCCTGCTCTATTTGTGGCATCCAACATTCCGGCTCCCTGCAATTGGGCCAGTGTGTAAGAACCTCCGGCAGCCAGAAACGGACTTAGTGTTTGAGGCATATTAGCAAGTTTTTGCAAATTAGCAGATGCGCCAGTTAAAAATGCTGATGCAGGCACATTGCCCATTCCGGCAACCTGAAGCTGAATATCTTTTATATGCCCCTGGTAAACATTTTTTGAAGGCAAATAACGAACTCCACCATAAACAGAAAGCTGATCATTTATTTCATATGTTGCTCCCAGTTGAATTCCCCAGTAAACTGAACTCCCTTTGAAATATATATCAACATCATAACCTGTAACACCAAGTGCTGAAAGCAATGTTTTAGTTTGTGAGATTGGAATTTCAAAAGCAGGTAAACCTCTCTTAAATTCAGCGGCTCCACCTCCTGACGTTGGTCCAAATCCCATTGAAAATGCCCATTTATCTTTTTTGTAAACAGCATAAGCCGATGGAAAAACCGGAACTTTAGTTGTCCCTTTATAATTTCCGTCATTCAATAGCGAGAAATCAGATTCAATCGTTTTATCCTGAAAAATTGTTTGACTGTTTAAAGCAAAATGCCAGCCATTTTCTAATTTGGTTAACCCGGCAGGATTATAAAAAACTCCATCAATTTCAAGTGAAGCATTGCGAGACATCATTCTGACATACTGCGCACTTTGGTTGTAGTTGGTTAGAAGTCCACCCGCAAATACCATATTGCAAAGGACTAACAATGATGCAAAAAGTGTTAGTTTTTTCATTAGTTTTTTTATTTAAATGAATAATTACGTTAAAAAAATAATTACTATTTCCAGATATAATTTTTGATTGCAGTTGATGTAAAACGCTGGCAAATTTAAAACTTAATATTAAACAACAAAACATTCAATTGATTTTCAGTTAATTAGAACTTTTAGAATAATTTCGTCCTGTTTTCTAAAACTGGAAAATAAAAAACCCGGGAAGAAACTCCCCGGGTTAAATCTATATATATCAATATTTTAAATATGAATAACTTCATCATATGCAGCCGCTGCGGCTTCCATAATTGCTTCGCTCATAGTTGGGTGCGGATGAATGGTTTTTAATAATTCATGACCTGTAATTTCAAGTTTTTTGGCAACAACCATTTCGGCAATCATTTCTGTCACATTTCCTCCAATCATGTGGGCCCCGAGCAATTCGCCATATTTTGCATCAAAAATTAGTTTCACAAAACCATCTTTCTGTCCTGCAGCACTTGCTTTGCCACTTGCTGAATATGGAAATTTCCCAACTTTTATTTCATACCCGGCTTCCTTAGCTTTTGCCTCTGTCAATCCTAACGAAGAAATTTCAGGATTCGTGTAAGTACAACCCGGAATATTTCCATAATTGATTGGTTCAGGATTTAATCCGGCAATTTTTTCAACACAAACAATTCCCTCAGCTGAAGCAACATGTGCTAATGCCGGACCTGCAATTATATCGCCAATTGCATAAATACCTTCAACGTTGGTTTTGTAAAATTCGTCAACCTTTACCCTTCCGTTTTCAGTAACAACTTTCATTTCTTCAAGCCCTATTCCTTCGGTATTGGGCGAAATTCCCACTGCAGAAAGTACTATATCAGCCTCAACAGTTTCTTCTCCTTTTTTTGTTTTTATAGTAACCTTGCATTTATCGCCCGAAGTATCAACTTTTTCAACCGAAGAACTTGTTAATACATTCATTTTCATCTTCTTGAAAGATCGTTCAAGTTGTTTTGCCACTTCCTCATCTTCATTTGGTACGGCGGTTGGCATAAACTCAACAAGCGTTACTTTTGTGCCGATTGTTTGATAAAAATAGGCGAATTCGCTGCCAATTGCACCTGAACCTACAACTACCATACTTTCAGGCAATTTATCAAGTGCAAGTGCTTTACGGTAACCAATAATTTTTTTACCATCAATAGGCAAATTTGGTAGTTCGCGGGAACGGGCACCTGTTGCCACAATTATGTGGTTGGCAGTTATTTTTGTTTTTTTGCCTGCTTCATCAGTAACTTCCACAGTATTTTTACCTGCCAGTTTACCGAAACCAAAAACAGATTCAACTTTATTTTTTTTGAAAAGATACTGGATTCCTTTACTCATGCCTTCAGCAACATTCCTGCTGCGTTTTACCATTGCATCAAAATCAGGTTTTACTTCACCTGAAATAGATACTCCATAATCGGCAGCATGCACTGCATATTCATAAGCCTGTGCACTTTTCAGCAGCGATTTTGTTGGGATGCAACCCCAGTTCAGACAGATACCGCCTATGTTTTCTTTTTCAACAACGACCACTTTTAATCCCAGCTGTGCCGCACGAATTGCAGCAACATATCCGCCAGGGCCGCTTCCGATTACTATTACATCGTAATTCATTCTATATTATTTTTAATTATGATTTTATGCCTTTATAACATTTGTAACTTTGAAAGGTTTGTAGCAAAGTTAAGTGTTTATTTTAACTCCGAATAAATTTCCAGCAAACTGCCCGCTGCTACAAACGAACTCATTTCATCATTTAAAACTTTAGCTTCAAATTCTTTAAGCTTCATTTTAATTTCCGAATTTTCGTAGAAATTTCTTTTCAGATTTTCCTGAATTGTTTCATGCATCCAGTAAGTAGCCTGTTCATTTCTCTTTTGATAAAAATAATTATTTTCCCTGGTCAACGATTTATATTTTTGAATTTGTTCCCAAACCTCTGCGATCCCCGTTTTTGCAGTTGCTGAACAAGTTAAAACATTGGGTTCCCAACCCGACTCCTTTTTTGGAAAGAGATGAAGTGCATTATTATATTGAATTCCTGCCAATTTCGCTTTTTCCACATTATTACCATCGGCTTTGTTAATAGCAATCGTATCTGCCATTTCCATTATACCACGTTTGATACCCTGCAATTCATCACCGGCACCTGCCAGCATTAAAAGAAGAAAAAAATCAGTCATCGAATGGACTGCCGTTTCGCTTTGCCCTACGCCAACCGTTTCAATAAAAATATGGTCGAATCCGGCAGCTTCGCATAAAATAATTGTTTCACGGGTTTTACGGGCCACTCCGCCTAACGAACCTGCTGAAGGACTTGGCCGGATATAAGCATTTTTATCTCCTGCCAATTCTTCCATCCGGGTTTTGTCTCCAAGAATGCTGCCTTTTGTCCGTTCGCTGCTGGGGTCGATTGCCAAAACAGCAAGTTTGCCGCCCTGTTTTGTAATAATACTTCCAAGTGCCTCAATAAATGTACTTTTACCAACCCCGGGAACACCGGTTATTCCAACCCTGATTGAGTTTCCACTATGTGGCAGGCACTGTGTAATAATTTCCTGCGCCAGTTTCTGGTGTTTAATGTTGGCACTTTCAACAAGAGTAACTGCTTTACTTAAAATTGTAATATCACCTTGCAGAATACCTGAAACATATTCATTAACAGACAATAAGTTTCTGTTTTTATTCAAAAAATTTTTTACTGATTCATGGTTTACCGAGTCGGGCTGCGCAATCCCTTTATTTACTTTTAACCCTTTAAAATCTGCCTCATTTTCGAAATGATGATATATCTCTTTATTCGTCATTATATTCTATTTCTATTGTGCAAAAGTATCACAAATCATCAAAATAAAGAACAAAAAAAAGGTGTTACAAAACTTATGTATGCAACACCTTTGTATAAAAAATGATTAGAAAAACTTAGCTTTCAGCGTTAATATTGCTCGAAATCCGCAGTGTAGAAGTCGGATTCTTCGGGTCGTTTGTGATAACAGTAATCGATTTACTTTGACGGCCACGTTTCCCGCGTGAGTCGAAAGTAACTTTAATTGGCACGGTTTCACCGGGTGCTACTACTTTTTTTGATGGGGCAACGGCAGTACATCCACATGAAGACCGCACATTACGTATCTGCAAATCAGACTTACCATCATTTGTTAAATTAAATGTGTATTCTTTTTTATCACCTTGTTTCATATCGCCAAAATCATAATCGAGTACATTAAACTTGGCAACCGGTGCATTTGCAATTTGTGCAGGTGTCAGGTCCGAAAAATCTTCCTCGATGGTAGCGCTAACGCCAACCGAATTTTTATAATCCTTGCTTCCATCAATCGACAGGTAAATTCTGTGCGAAGCAAAACCATAAGTATCAGCCTTTTTAGCATCATAAGTAACAATCATTTTGCCCCTGCCTTTGGCTGGTATTGTTGAAGGTTCAACTTTAACGGTTAAATGGGAAGGAACTGTTTGCAAATCAACTTTTACAGGATTTTCAGTATCGTTCACCAATTCAAGTTCTTTTGTTTCAACAGCATTTTGTTTGAGCTGTGCAAAAGAAATATGGTTTGTCTCAGCCCTCAGCGGTCCAATTTCGCGTGGATATTTTTCAGCCAAAGTTTTTTCACGTTGTTCAACTGATCCTGAAATTGTAAGCACAACTGTTGAATTTTCAGCATTTGAAGTTACCGTAACCGTTTTTGAAAAAATTCCCGGACGATTTGCCGGATTGTAACTCACTGTTATTTCTCCACTTCCGTTCGGAGCAATTGGATCCCGTGTCCATTTTGGAGTTGTGCAACCACATGAAGCTTTCACATTGTTTAAAATCAAAGGTGATGTACCTGTGTTTTTAAATTTAAAAACTGTGGTTTGCGGACCTGCCGCTTCCATAAATGAACCAAAATTGTGTTCGGTTTCCTCAAAAGTAATTTTAGATTGAGCATTGACAAATCCTATACTCACAACAGCTACAAGACAAAAAACTGCAATTGTTTGTAAAAATCTTTTCATAAAATGTATATTTAAGATGATTAATAAATCCTTTTTTTGCAGAAACAAAAGTAGGAATGCTTTCACCCTTATGATGTTAACCCATTCCAATATTTTGTTAACAAAATGTTAACTGCATAATTAAGAGAAAATTTAACTAGATTAGCATAAACAAGATGATGAGATGAAAGGAAAAACTTTGAAATATATCATACTACTGGCTGCAATTTCTGTTGCCGGGGTTTTTCTTATTCAGTTCGGGTTTTTAAAAAGTTCATACAATTTCACCGAAAAAAAATTTAAAGAAAGTACAATTGTTGCTTTAAAAGAAGTTGTCTGGCAGTTGTTGCTTGCCAGCGGCAATACTTCAAGTTTCGACAGTATAACCCCTGTGCAAATTATAACCGACAATTATTACATTGTATATGCAAATACTACAATCGACAAGGACCTGCTAAAATCGCACCTTGTTGAAGAGTTTAAAAAACATGAAATTTATTCCGACTTTGAGTTTGCTATTTTCAATCCTGTATTGGAGCAAATGGACGAAGGCATACTGCTTGAAGACGGAAAGGAAAAACCCTCTGAATATAAGTTTCAAACAATTGAGAATGGAACCAATTACTTTGCAATTCATTTTAAAAACCGATCTTCTTTTTTTGTTTCCCAACTTTCAATTTGGTATTTTCTCACGGCATTGTTAGTTGTAATAGTTTTGTTTTTTGGCTATACCTTAACAGTTATTATAAAGCAGCGCCAACTTTCTGAAGTTCAAAAGAATTTTATAAATAACCTGACACATGAACTAAAAACGCCGATATCTTCGATTGCAATTGCTTCAAGTGTATTAAATAATGAAGAAATTTTAAATACGCCGGAGCGGTTGTTTTCTTATGCCAAAATTATACAGGAACAAAACACAAGATTATCGAAAAATGTAGAAAAGGTATTAAATCTTGCGTCACTTGAAAAAAACAGAATTCATTTAAATCTTGAAGAAATTAACCTAAACGAAATAATTACTGAAATTGCTGCCCAGTTTAAACAAACAGATTTTGGGCAAAAAGCAGATGTAAAAATATTTACAGTTGATTTAAAAATAAATATACTTGCCGACCGCTTTCATTTTTCGAATCTGATGCTGAATATTTTAGAAAACGGAGCAAAATATTGCGATCAGCAACCGTTACTTACCATCTCGGCAAATCAAAAAAAGAAGAATTTTGAACTCGCTGTCACCGATAATGGAATAGGCATTCCAAAAGATCAGCGAAAAAAAATCTTCACTAAATTTTATCGGGTACCAACAGGAAATGTGCACAACGTAAAAGGTTTTGGACTAGGGCTTGATTATGTTCAGAAAATTGCTTCAGCCCATAAATGGAAAATAAAAGTTGATGAAAATCCAAAAGGAGGCAGTATTTTTACACTTATTATTCCGGTTTAGACATGAATAAAGAAGAAACAAAAATTTTACTGGTTGAAGACGATGATGCTTTGAGATATATTGTAAAAGACAATCTCGAGCACAACAATTATGCTGTTGAAGTTGCCGAAAATGGCGAAGTTGCACTCAAACTTTTTAACCAAAACAGTTTCGATATGATTCTGCTGGATGTAATGTTACCAAAAATTGACGGTTTTCAGGTAGCACAAACTATTCGTAAAACCAACGAACAGGTTCCAATAATTTTTCTGACCGCCCGCTCAATGACAGAAGACAGAATAACCGGATTGACTTTAGGTGGTGATGATTATATTCCAAAACCGTTTAGCATGGAAGAATTGCTGCTTAAAATAAAAATATTTCTGAAACGAAGCAGTTCTCAACCCATTGAAAAACACACTGATTCAAAATCAATTTCAATTGGCGATTTTGATTTTTATCCGGATGATTTAACACTTACAATAAATGGCAATTCGAGATCGCTAACATTAAAAGAATCGGAGTTGATAAAATATTTTGCCGCCAATTCAAATAAAGTACTCAGCCGAAACGAAATACTGGAAAGCATTTGGGGTTCTGACGATTATTTTCTTGGCAGAAGTCTGGATGTATTTATTTCGCGTTTACGGAAGTATTTCAGTTCCGATCCAAACATAAAAATTACAAACCTTCACGGAATAGGATTTCGTTTTTCAGTAAAAAAAGAACAATGAAATAATGAGCATTTTACAGTTAATAATATTGATAATTGTTGGAGTTGTTGCAGGTTTGCTTTCGGGCGCATTCGGAATTGGAGGGGCAATTATCGTGATCCCTTCACTTGTTTTCATTTTGGGGCTCAGCCAGCACGAAGCACAGGGCACAAGTCTTGCATTTATGATTCCTCCGGTTGGCATACTGGCTACATGGAATTACTGGAAAGCCGGACATGTAAACTGGAAAATAGCACTTATTTTATCTATTACTTTTTTTATTGGAGCATACTTCGGATCAAATATCTCGTTAAATATTTCAGACAGAATGTTGCGCAAGCTTTTTGGTGGTTTGTTGATATTAATCGCTTTAAAAATGATTTTTTCGAAATAAACCTTTACACCTGATTCCAACCAACTTCAAAATATTGTCAATTATCACAAAAAGATGATTCATATTTTGGAAGAGAGAAAAAAAGGACTATTTTTGCAGTCCGAAAAAAAGAAATAGAAAATTATAAAATCAAATAGAAATGAAAAGAACATTTCAACCATCGAACAGGAAAAGAAAAAACAAACACGGTTTCAGAGAAAGAATGTCAACTGCAAACGGACGTAAAGTGCTGAAAGCCCGTCGTGCAAAAGGAAGAAAAAAATTAACTGTTTCGGACGAACCGAGACACAAAAAATAGTTAAATAACAAAACTCTTTTTGCGGGAAGGTAAAGAAATGTTTCTTTACCTTTTTGTGTTTATAAATATTGATGGTTCAGCAACCGAACGAGAAAATACCACGCCGGACATTAATGCAAAAAACAAGAAAGTTTTCTATGATTGAGAATACTTTTTTTCAATTATTTTTGTTTTTCTGTAATAGCGACAAAATTTAACATGAGTTTAAAAAATTTCATCACAAGCCGCATATTTTTAAAGCACCTTCTTATTTCAATATTAATTGTAGTGGCTATTGTAGTTATTGTATTACAACAGTTGAAATCATATACTCATCATGGCGAAGCATACCCCGTGCCTGACTTTACAGGTTTAACTATTGACCAAATTGAAGCAACAGCACATGAAGCCAGACTTAAATACGAAATTATCGACTCAATGCACTTTGATGATGCAAATCCGGGTGCGGTTGTTGAGCAGGTGCCTGAACCCGGGTTTAAAGTTAAAAAGAACAGAATTGTATTTTTAACAGTTAATTCAACTGTACCAGAAATGGTTGTATTACCAAAACTTACTGATATTTCGTTTCGTCAGGCACTGGGATTATTGGAAAACTGCGGATTAAAACCCGGCAAAATAACATATCAACCCTCTGAATATAATAATCTTGTACTGGATATTGAACAAGATTCAAAAGTATTAAAACAAGGCGATATCATTCGAAAAGGGAGCAGCGTTGATTTGGTAATAGGCAGCAACAGCGGAATACAGGATACCCCGCTTCCCAACCTTACAGGAATAACATACGCCGAAGCCAAGTCGCTACTTACATCATATATGCTTAATACGGGTTCTCTGATCTGTGACGAAACAATAATCACTTCGGAAGATACACTCGCGGCAACAATATGGAAACAATATCCGGGCAGTAATATTAAAACCGTAAGTCTGGGAACCTCAGTAGATTTATGGTTGACACTGGATTCGAATAAAATTTCGCAACCCACTCAAAAGGAACAGGAATAAATTTATGGAAGATTACAACGAAGAAATTGAAGAACAGGAAGATGGTGGGTTGTTTGAACATTACCGGCTAAAAGTTGATCCGGGTCAATCGGCTCTGCGTGTTGACAAATTTCTCTCGAACCAACTTAAAAATACATCCCGTAGCAGGCTGCAAGCCGCAGCCGACGCCGGCTGTATATTGGTAAACCAGGTTGCAGTAAAATCGAATTACAAAGTAAAACCCAACGACGAAGTTGTAATTGCATTGGATTACCCGAGGCGCGAATTAAAAATTATACCCGAAGATATTCCGATTGATATTGTTTATGAAGACGACCAGGTGATTGTAGTAAATAAACCTGCCGGGTTGGTAGTGCATCCGGGACACGGAAATTACACAGGGACACTTGTAAACGCGCTTGCATGGTATTTCAGGGATTTACCATTGTTCAACAGTGAAGATCCTCGCCCCGGACTGGTACACCGCATCGACAAAGATACTTCTGGACTTTTGGTAGTAGCAAAAACCGAAATTGCCAAAACCAAACTGGGTATGCAATTTTTTGACAAAGTTACCGAACGCACTTATCAGGCTTTGGTTTGGGGAAGTGTGAAAGATGATGAAGGTACAATTGAAGGAAATATAGGCCGCAGCCTTAAAAACAGGCAGATATTTACTGTATTTCCTGATGGAGATTTTGGAAAACCTGCTGTAACACATTACAAAGTTTTGCGCCGGATTGGATATGTTACGCTTGTTGAATGCCGCCTTGAAACAGGCCGCACACACCAAATAAGGGTTCACATGAAACATATTAACCATACAATTTTCAACGATTCGAATTATGGTGGAAATGAGATTTTACGGGGCACAACATTCAGCAAATACAGGCAGTTTGTGATAAACTGCTTTAAAATTTTACCCCGCCAGGCACTTCATGCAAAAACACTGGGTTTTATACACCCAACAACAAACGAGAAAATGATATTCGATTCGGAACTGCCCGAAGACATGGCAAACGCAATCGAAAAATGGGAAAATTATATTTCAAACCGCAATGAATAAAAAACCAAATATCGCTGTAGTATCAGGAGGCGATTCATCAGAATTTGTAGTTTCTGTTAAAAGTGGCTTAAATGTTTACAAAGCCGTTGACACAAATAAATTCAATCCGTGGCTGATTCAAATGAAAGGAAAAGAATGGATTGTCTTGCAGGATGAAAAGAAAATTGCAGATATCGATAAATCCGATTTCAGTTTTGAATATGAAAACGGAAAAGTAAAATTTGATTTTGCATACATTACAATTCACGGTACTCCAGGTGAAGACGGAATCTTACAGGGATACTTTGAATTGCTTGGAATTCCATACTCCACTTGCAATGTCCACACTTCGTCATTGACATTCAACAAATGGTTTTGCAACAAATATTTAAGCAACTTTAATATTAAAATGGCGAAATCGCTTAAAATTTCAAAAGGCGAAATCATCAATCCGGCGGCAATTGTCGAAAAACTTGGGTTACCCATTTTCATTAAACCAAATGCCGGAGGATCGAGTTTTGGTGTTACAAAAGTTAAAAAACAGGAAGATATTGAACCTGCTGTTTTAAATGCCTGGGAAGAAAGCAACGATGCATTGATTGAAGAATTTGTTGATGGCAAGGAATTTACCTGTGGCTTGGTTAAAATCGGTAATAAAAAAATTATATTTCCGGTTACTGAGGTACTTCCTAAAAACGAGTTTTTCGATTTTGATGCAAAATATACACCGGGAGCAACCGAAGAAATTACACCCGCCAGATTGCCCGCCCATCTCTTCGAAAAATGCCAGAATATCAGCTCCGAAATTTATGATTTGTGTCAGTGTGCAGGAATTGTGAGGATAGATTACATTTTGAAAGACGAAGTATTCTATTTTCTCGAAGTTAACACAACTCCGGGAATGACTGCCACAAGTTTTATACCTCAGCAAATTGCTGCAATGGGACTTACGCTGGGACAGGTTATTACACTAATCATTGAAGATAAAATCGGATAGGCAAAATACACGCTGTTAACATTATTTATTTCTTATTCTTACATTTTTAAATTGTAAGAACTAAATCACTGATGTCCAAACCAATTAAACAACTAACAATTGTTTATAAACTCTGTTAAAAAACTTAATCGGATTTTGCCTTTCCCTGCCTCTCAATTTTCGTAATTTTGTGATTCGTTTTTAATGTCGAATAATTTTTAAGTATTTAAAATGGCCGAAAGGAAAAAACCCAACAGCAGCAACACTTTTAATATTGAGCAAATTAACGCGCAATACGGAAAACTGCCTCCGCAGGCAATTGAGGTTGAAGAAGCTGTACTTGGTGCTTTAATGCTCGAAAGAGATGCTTACGTTACAGTTGCTGATTTTATCGATACATACAGTTTTTACAAAGACGAGCACCAGAAAATTTTTGAGGCCATAAAAAAACTGTCGATGAATGAAAAACCTGTTGACCTTTTGATGGTTACTCAGGAATTAAAAGACCGCGACCAGTTGGAAGAAATTGGCGGTCCCGCATATATTACACAATTAACAAGACGTGTAGCCTCAGCAGCGCACATCGAATTTCATGCACGTATTATTGCCCAGAAATTCATCCAACGAGAATTGATAAGGGTTTCAACCGAAATTCAATCCAAATCATACGACGATACTTTAGACGTTGATGAACTGATAAACTTCTCAGAATCTTCGCTATTTAAGATTGCACAGGGTAATATCAAAAAAGAAACTGTACCAATAAAACCCATTTTAAATGAAGCAATCCAGCAAATTGAAAAAGCAAAAAATCAACAAGAAGGATTAAGCGGCGTTCCTTCTGGTTTTACGGCTATGGATAGAATAACTTCAGGCTGGCAGCGTACTGACCTTGTAATTATTGCCGCCCGCCCGTCGATGGGAAAAACCGCATTTGTGCTTTCAATGGCGCGCGAAATGGCAGTTGGGCATAATAAATCGGTTGCATTATTCTCGCTCGAAATGTCATCTATTCAGTTGGTTACACGTTTAATTGCTGCTGAAACTGAATTGGGTTCGCAAAAATTAAAATC
>DAOPKR010000005.1:0-2061 GCA_035391305.1 Draconibacterium sp. | reverse complement strand
TGGTTACACGTTTAATTGCTGCTGAAACTGAATTGGGTTCGCAAAAATTAAAATCGGGCCGTCTCGAAGATTGGGAATGGGAACACTTGAACCGGAAAATTTCAAGTTTAGATAAAGCCCCAATTTTTATCGACGATACCCCCGCCCTTTCCATTTTTGAATTCAGGGCAAAATGCCGCCGCTTAAAAATGCAATATGATATTGAAGTAGTGATCGTAGATTACCTTCAGTTGATGACTGCCGGATCAGACAGCCGCGGCAGCCGTGAACAGGAAGTAAGTATGATTTCGCGTTCATTAAAAGCGATTGCAAAGGAATTGAATATCCCGATTCTGGCTCTTTCGCAGTTAAACCGGTCGGTTGAATCGCGCGAAGGAAAACGGCCACAACTTTCCGACCTTCGTGAATCGGGAGCAATTGAACAGGACGCCGACCTTGTTTTGTTTATCCACCGTCCTGAATATTATGGTATTACAGAAGACGATTCAGGAAACTCCCTGCTTGGTGTAGCTGAAATTATTATTGCAAAACATCGTAATGGAGCAACCGGCGACGTTCATTTATCATTCAAAAAAGAGCTGGCAAAATTCTCCGACATGGAAAACCAGTTTAATCAGGGCTTTGGACATATCCCGCAAACCTTCAGTTCTAAAATGAATGAAGAAGACGAACTTGCCGGCGCCGGAATTTCAACAAACAGCAATTTCGACAAACAGGGTTCAGGTACCTCTGACTCTCCTTTTTAAAGCTGAACAAAAACCTTTGGTTACTTGTAATATTTCAGTATAAGAAATAAAGAATGAAAATCAGAATAACGATACTTCTAACCGCACTCCTTTTCAACTTTCAGGCTAAAAGTATTTCATTGTTAATTCCAATGGATGATTCACAAAAGAATCATTTAAAAGCTTATGGAATAACATTTTGGGTTCTCGAAAACAGTATTGAAGTGAAGTGGCTTTTAAACTACCGGGGAGGAAGTTTTTTGATGCAATCATCGCCACAAATTGAAAATGAGTGTGTTGTTCGCGGTGTTACATTCGAATCTGTTACGGATGCACAAGCCGCTGCAATTTTGGATGGCATTTCGCAACCCGACGTAAATCAGGATGCAGTGGCGATGAACAAAGCGCCTAAAATTGCGGTTTACTCACCACCAAACAAACAACCCTGGGATGATGCAGTAACACTCGTTTTAACCTATGCCGAAATTCCTTACGATGTGATTTATGATGAAGAAATAATAAGCGGAAAATTATCAGATTATGATTGGCTGCACCTTCATCATGAAGATTTTACAGGTCAGTTTGGTAAATTCTGGCGTGTTTATCAAAATGCCCCGTGGTATCAGCAGGATGTTGCAATAAATACAGAACTTGCAAAAAAAATGGGTTTTTTGAAGGTTTCAGAAATGAAATCGTTTGTGTCGCGCGAGATTGAAAAGTATGTAATGAACGGTGGTTTTTTGTTTGCAATGTGTGCTGCTACCGATACTTATGATATTTCACTGGCTGCAGTTGGGATTGACATTTGCGAAAGTATGTTTGACGGCGATCCGGCGGATAAACAGGCCCAGCAAAAACTCGATTTCTCTCATACTTTTGCTTTTAAAAATTTCGAACTAAATACTGATCCGTACGCTTATGAATTTTCTAATATCGATGTTACCGACACACGGAAAGTTTTGCGAGACAATGACTATTTTACTTTATTTGATTTTTCGGCAAAGTGGGATCCCATACCTACAATGCTTTGCCAAAACCACCGTAACCTGATAAAAGGTTTTATGGGTCAAACAACTGCCTACCGCAAAGATGTTCTGAAAACCAGCAGTTTGATAATGGGCGAAAATAAATCGGCTAATGAAGCCCGTTACATACATGGAGAGAAAGGAAAAGGGTTCTGGACTTTTTATGGTGGCCACGACCCGGAAGATTACCGTCATTTGGTTGGCGACCCTCCCACCGATTTAAGTTTGTTCCCAAATTCTCCGGGATATCGGCTGATTTTAAATAATGTGCTGTTTCCAGCTGCAAAAAAGAAGAAGAGAAAAACATAATT
>DAOPKR010000004.1:98544-101087 GCA_035391305.1 Draconibacterium sp. | reverse complement strand
TTCGAAACAGAACAAGACTGGATTGACTGGCTGGAAAAAAATGCTGACGAACCCGGTGTTTGGGTACAAATCGCAAAAAAAAACAGCGGGGTGATTTCAATAGACTATCAGCAGGCTTTGGATATTGCACTTTGTTTTGGCTGGATTGACGGTTTGAAAAACAAATTTGACGAAAAAACTTTTATACAGCGATTTACAGCCAGAAAACCCAACAGCAAATGGTCGAAAATAAACAGGGACAAAGCTGAATTACTGATTTCTGAAGGAAAAATGAGACCATCAGGTTTCGCGGCAATTGAACTGGCAAAACAAAAAGGAACCTGGCAAACAGCCTACGATTCGCAGAAGAACATGACTGTTCCTGATGATTTTAAGGACGAACTTGATAAAAATCCTGAAGCAGCAGATTTCTTCAATTCACTTGAAAGTGTTAACCGATATGCAATTTTATTTCGTCTGCAAACTGCACGAACTCCTGAGTTGCGGGCAAAAAAGCTCAAACAGTTTATTGAAATGTTATTAAAAAAACAAAAAATACATAATTAATATGTAACAAAAAGTCCCTCCTCGGGGGGATTTAGGGGGGCTTTATGAAAAAATACAACTGGGCAATTTTAGGATGCGGCCACATCGCCAATAAATTTTGCAGCGATTTAAAATTGCTGTCCAACGCAAATCTTTACGCAACTTCGTCACGCGATTTGCAAAAAGCAATCGATTATAAAAATAAATATGGTTTTGAAGTTGCCTATGGCAGTTATGCTGAAATGGTGAACGACCCGAAAGTAGATGCCGTTTACATTGCCACTCCACACGCTTTTCATCGCGAACATGCCATTCTTTGCATGAACCACAAAAAAGCTGTTTTATGTGAAAAAGCTTTTGCCATCAACAAAAAAGAGGTTGAAGAAATGATTTCATGCGCCAAAGAAAACAATACGTTTTTGATGGAAGCATTCTGGACAAAATTTCAACCCAGTTTTATAAAGGCAATGGAAATTCTGAAATCAGGCGAATTGGGAAAACTGCAGATTGTCAGGTCCGATTTTGCTTTCAACGCTCCTTTTATTGAAGAAAGAAGATTGTACAATGTTAATCTGGGAGGCGGTTCGTTACTTGATATTGGGCTTTATCCGGTTTTTGCTGCACTAACTTCTCTTGGAAAACCTGATTTAATAAAGACTTTCGCTCATTTCAGCGCCACAGGAACGGAAGAAAGTATCAGCATGCTTTTTAAATATGCAGGTGGCGAAATGGCAAATCTAACCTCAAGTTTTTCATCCTATTCGCCAACTCAAACCGAGTACTGGTGTGAAAAAGGCTACATGATTTTGAATCCGCGCTGGTACATGCCCACAAAAATTAGTGTCGTGAAAAACGGACAGGAACCGCAGTATTTTAATTCCGAACATTTTGAAGGTACAGGTTATCAATATGAAGCTGCGCATGTGATGAAATGCCTCGATGAAGGAAAAATTGAAAGCAATATCATGACCTGGCAAAACAGCCTCGATTTGATTGAAACTTTGGACAGGATTCGTCGCGATGCAGGAATTTTTTATCCTGAACACGATAAAACAGATGATAAAATGAAGTTTTGTTAAAACAAAAATCAGCCAAAACAACTTCTCCGACCCGGTTTTATTACTCCCAAATCCCTTTTTTTCAAATATTTTCAAAAATAAGTATTGAACTGACTGACAAATGTTTAATTTTTTTAACTTAAACACCAAAATTAACTACACTTAAAACTGAAATATTATGAAAGTAGTTGTTCTTGGCGCAGGTGTTTCAGGCCACACCGCCGCTGCATTCCTCAAAAAGAAATTAGGTAAAAAACACGAGGTTGTTGTTGTAACACCGAGCCAGTATTACCAGTGGGTCCCGTCAAATATTTGGGTTGGCGTCGGAAAAATGACAGTTGACCAGGTACGGTTTAAACTTGAAAAAGTTTATAAACGTTGGGATATTGACTACAAACAAGCCAAAGCAACGGCAATTTTCCCGGAAGGTGACTCTACCCACGAAAAAGGTTTTGTTGAAATACATTATACTTCAGAAGAAAAACGTGGTGAAACAGAGCAGGTAGAATATGATTTTCTTGTAAATGCCACCGGCCCGAAACTCAACTTTGAAGCCACTGAAGGATTGGGGCCCGGAAAAAACTCGGTTTCGGTTTGTTCATACGATCACGCTGCCCACGCGTGGGAAGAACTTCAGAAAAGCATCGGGTTGATGAAACAGGGTAAAAAGCAACGGTTTTTAATTGGAACCGGCCACCCCGGAGCAACCTGTCAGGGTGCAGCTTTTGAATATGCACTAAATATTGCTTTTGAAATCAGGCAACGTAAACTCTCACATCTGGCAGAAATTACATGGATTTCAAACGAATACGAAGTTGGCGATTTTGGAATGGGTGGCGCATTTGTAAAACGCGGCGGTTACATAACTTCTACCAAAGTTTTTACCGAATCGGTTTTTGCCGAAAACAACATTAAATGGATAAAACGTGCCGGTGTGAAAAAAGTAGAACCCGGAGTTGC
>DAOPKR010000004.1:49777-98444 GCA_035391305.1 Draconibacterium sp. | reverse complement strand
ATCATGGAAAACAAAGTTTATAGTGCAAACAAAGACGAATTTTACCCACCAATTCCAACAAAAGGGACAAAAAGGAGGCGTACAAATTTCTTACTGCAACTTTTCCATTTTTTTAGGTTGAACCTGAAAATTATGTTGATAGTTGTGAAGGGGCATTCATAGTTTTGCCATTTCATTTAAAAGTCACTTTCCCGTTAAAAACTGAAAGTGATTTTTCATTTCAATTAGTACCTGTTACTTTCCAAAAAAGGTAAACTCAATGAACTATTTTGTCTAAAGAACGTCTCAGTAACAATTTCGAAATCAAAATAAAAACAATAAATATGAAAAATCTGCTTTTATTTCTTTCTGCATTTTTAGTGTTTCAAAGTTCCAACGCTCAAATCAGTGCGAAACTGATGCGTTATATGGACGTTTCGGACCAGCAAATAACCTTTGTTTATGGCGGTGATATCTGGATAGTTGCAAAAACAGGAGGTACTGCGGTTCAAATTACACACTCGCCTGGTGAGGAATCATGGCCTAAATTTTCGCCCGACGGTAAAGAAATTGCATACACAGCAAACTACAACGGGAACTCAGATATTTTTGTAATCCCGGTAACTGGAGGTATTCCTGAACGTGTTACCTACAACTCATTTCCCGACAGAATGATCGACTGGCACCCGGATGGGAAAAAGTTGCTTTTTGCTTCGGCGCGGGAAAATGGTGTGAACCGTTTAAGTCAGTTTTTTCTGATCGGCAAAAACGGTGGGTTTCCTGAAAAACTGGAAATTCCTTATGGCGAACTTGCAACTTTTTCGCCCGATGGAAACAAACTTGCATACATTACCAAAATAACTGAAAACTACCCTTTTAAAAGATATCGCGGTGGAATGACTTCAGATATAATTATTTATGATTTCAAAACTAAAAATGCTGAACGGATTACCAACGATGAATGTAACGACGGAAAACCGGCCTGGGCTGGAGATAAAGTTTATTTTCTTTCAGACCGTGACGAAAACATGCGCTTAAACATTTGGGAATACGATACAAAAACCAAAGAACAAAAACAGATTACGAAGTTTAAAGATTTCGATATTTCATTTCTTTCAGCTGGGCCTGCCGACCTGGTTTTTGAAATGGGCGGTGATTTATTTTTACTGGATCTGGCCACTCAGCAATATAAAAAAGTGGAAGTAAACGTAATAAGTGATTTATCGGTTGAAATGCCAACTTCGAAAGACGTGAGCAAAAATATCTCGAACATGACTGCATCGCCGGGTGGAAAACGTATCGTTTTTGAAGCGCGCGGTGAACTTTTTAATGTGCCTGTAAAAGAGGGTTTTTCGTTGAATATGACCAAAACGAGCGGTGCTTTCGATCAATTCCCTTCGTGGTCGCCCGATGGAAAAACAATTGCATACTGGAGCGACAAATCGGGAGAATACGAAATTTATCTGCAGGACAGTGAAGGAAAATCTGTGGCAAAAAAACTCACCGACCGCAAAAAGGGTTTCGGATACAATTTGTATTGGTCGCCCGACAGTAAAATGCTCGCTTTTATTGACGAAACAAATACAATTTATGTAATCGAAGTTGAAAACGGAAAGATAAAAACTGCCGGAAATAACCGTTGGAATATTGGGCACGGCGGAAGATATGGCTACCCCGTTTCATGGTCGCCCGACTCAAAATGGATAACCTTTACCGAACAACTGGATAATTCAAATTCAGCAATTTTTGTTTACAATACAGATGATGAAAAGAAAAGCCAAATTACAAGCGGTTTTTATGAAGATGGTTATCCGGTTTTCAGTACCGATGGGAAATACATTTTTTACCTGACCAACAGAAACATGGATGCAGCCTATTCAGCATTGGGCGACGGCACATGGATATATCCGAACACAACCCAAATTGCATCAATCAGTTTAAAAGCTGAAACGCCTTCTTTGCTGGTCACAAAAAATGATACAGTGGCAGTTAAAAAAGACGAACCTGCTGATGCAAAGGAAAATGCCGGAGAAAAAGCAAAAAGCGAAGAAAAAAAGGATGGAAAAGAAGACAAGAAAAAAGAAGACAAAACAAAAGTTGAAATTGATTTTGACAATATTGAAAGCAGGCTTGTAATCCTGCCGCCAAAAGCCGGAAATATAAGTGCATTGTTTGCATTCGAAAATAAAATAGTTTATCTGCGCCGTCCAAATACCGGTTCCGGCGATGAATCCTCATCACTGCATTTCTTCGATTTAAAAGAGCGGGAAGAAAAGGAAGTCATAGACAAAATTAATGACGTTGTTGTAACTGCTGATGGAAAATCGCTGCTTGTTAAATCTCAGGGAAGATATGGAATAATCAGCGCTGCTGCGGGGCAAAAAATAGAAAAACCAATTCCTACCGATGGGCTTGAGATGAATTTAATTCCAAAGGAAGAATGGAAACAGATTTTAACCGATACATGGCGACGTCACCGCGATTTCTTTTACGACCCAAATATGCAGGGTGTAAACTGGGAAGCAGTTCGCGCCCAATATATGAATTTACTGAATGATGCGCGCACACGCTGGGATATTACAAATCTTCAGTTGAACATGGTTTCTGAGTTGAGTGCAGGCCACACTTACGCCAATGGCGGAGATTCAGAAAGATCGCCCTCTCGCGATAACGGTTTCCTCGGAATTAACTGGGAACCCGATGGTAATCAGTATAAAATTAAACACATTGTAAAACCCGCTGTCTGGGATACCGAAGTGCGTTCTCCGTTCGACCAGCCGGGTGTTGAAGTAAAAGAAGGTGACTATATTTTGTCGGTAAACGGCTTAAAACTTGACTCTGAAAAAGATCCTTATGCGGCTTTTGAAGGGCTTTCAGGAAAAACTGTTTCTTTAGAAATCTCATCAACCGGAAAATCTGAGGATGTAAAAGAACTTGTAATTAAATGTCTGACAAGACAGGAAGAAGCACAACTTCGTTATTTGGAACATTTGGAAAACAACCGAAAAATGGTTGACAAATTATCCGACGGACAACTGGGATACATTTATATGAGTAATACTTCGGCACGCGGACAACTTGAATTGGTGCGCATGTTTTATGGTCAGCTTGATAAAAAAGGGTTTATTCTTGATGAACGGTTTAACGCCGGCGGTCAGTTAGCCGACCGTTTTCTGGAACTGCTTCAACGCCCGGTTACCTATAACTTACATTGGCGACATGGGAAAGACCACACCAACCCCATAAAAACCAATACCGGCCCCGTTGGAATGCTGATAAACGGCTGGGCAGGTTCGGGTGGCGACGGTTTACCATGGGCATTTCAGGAACTGAAAGCCGGCCCAATAGTTGGCGAACGCACTTTGGGTATTTTGGTTGGTCCGGCAACCGGGCATCAATTGATTGATGGCGGAACGATTACAGTTCCCGGGGCACGTTTGTATGACAACGACGGCCACTGGTTTTGGGAAGGAGAGGGAGTTCGTCCTGATTTTGAAGTGTGGGACGACCCAAACATAATCATGCAGGGCCGCGACCCGCAAATGGAAAAAGTGGTTGATGAAGTGCTGAAACTCACAAAAGAAAATAAACATATAATGACTCCAGCGCCAGCGCTGGAAGACAGATCAGCAAAGGGACTTGGGAAGAAAAAATAGGCAGAATATTACTCATATTAAAAAAGGACATTTTCAAATGAGCTAAAATATTTTTTACTGTTTAAGAGAGAAAAGAACACTGATATGGCTGTTTTTATTTGATATGTTGTGCTTGCGATTAGAATAAAACAGTGTAATCAGCGTTCTTTTTCATTTTATGTAAGTAATTTACCAACATAATTTAGAAGATTTTAAAACATAATTTAAACTAATTTTGCACCCTGAATTACCGTTTACCGATAATATTCGGTGGTTTAAATTGTTTTAGTTTTGCCTGAAAATTATTATTGCCTTTTTTGCCTGAAAATACTGTTGGTTGCAACCTAACATATAATAATATGTCAGTAAAAAGAACGCGATGAATACAAGTAAACAGTCTCTATGAAGAAAATATTCCTTTTTGTAATTATTTCATATCTTTCTCAACTGGCTATTGCGCAAACCGCAACGTTGAGCGGCCACATAAAAGATAAAAAAAACGGTGAAGCCTTAATTGGAGCCACATGTTATTTCCCCGATATCAGAAAAGGAATTACTTCAAACGAATATGGTTACTACTCCATTACAGTTCCGGCCGGAACAAATAAGATCAGTTTCTCTTATATCGGTTACGAAACTCAAACCATTACTCTTGACTTGAATAAAAATCAGGTTTTGGACATTTTATTAGCTGACAACAACACAGAACTGGATGCCGTAACCGTAGTTGGAACACGCAAAGACCGCAACGTTGAAAGTACTGAAATGAGTATGGAAAAGTTACCGGTAAAACTTGTAAAAAAGTTACCTTCATTTATGGGTGAAGTGGATGTAATGAAAACAATAACGTTGCTCCCCGGAATTCAAAGTGGTGGTGAAGGAAGTTCGGGTTTGTATGTGCGTGGTGGAGGCCCTGATGAAAATTTGTTGTTGCTTGATGAAGCGCCGGTTTACAATGCTTCGCATTTACTGGGTTTCTTTTCGGTTTTTAATTCAGATGCAATAAAGGATATCCAGGTTTACAAGGGAGGGATACCGGCGGAATATGGCGGGAAAGCTTCATCGGTAATCGACATAAGGATGAAAGATGGCAACTCACAGCATTTAAGCGGCCAGGCCGGAATTGGGAACATTTCAAGCAGAATGACACTGGAGGGGCCAATTATTAAAGACAAATGGAGTTTCATAATTTCGGGCCGCAGAACTTATGCTGACGTGGTTGGCCGAATGATC
Organism: Draconibacterium sp.; assembly: GCA_035391305.1. Classification (GTDB taxonomy): domain Bacteria; phylum Bacteroidota; class Bacteroidia; order Bacteroidales; family Prolixibacteraceae; genus Draconibacterium. The sequence goes on along the minus strand of DAOPKR010000004.1, from coordinate 93,597 downwards.
GGGATTGATGAACTGAAAGACAACAAACTCTATTTTTATGATTTAAACCTCAAAACAAATATCGAATTTTCTCATAAAGACAGGGTTTACATATCTGCCTACACCGGCGACGATTATTTCAAATTAGGCGAATCGCTTTATATGCGCTGGGGAAATATAACGGGAACAGCGCGCTGGAACCATATTTTTAACGGGAAACTTTTTTCGAACAGTTCGCTTATTTACTCAAAATACGATTACAGTCTGGGTGTACCCAGCAATTCAGCCGACCAATTCGACTGGAATTCGCGTATCGAAGACTTCAATTTCAAACAGGATTTTTCGTGGTTTTTAAATACAAACAATAAAATCGATTTTGGTTTGAATATCATAAAACACCATTTCGAACCCGGAAATATTGAGACCAACGAAAGCTCGTTTTTCGAACCATTAAAACTTACCAATTACAATGCAATCAGCAGTGCAGCCTATATTTCGAACGAACAGAAATTCGGTTCTTTGCTTACAATAAAATACGGGCTTCGCCTTTCGGTATTTCAGCAAATTGGGATTGGAAAAGTACGGGAGTACGAAAATCCGGCATCGCCGCAAAGCGATGAAATTGTGAGTGAAACTTCGTACAAAACCGGCGAAAAAATAGGTTCACCTTTTATCAATTTCGAACCGCGTGTATCGGCAAAAATTTCAACAGGAGAAACGAGCTCCATAAAAACGTCATACAACCGCATGGCGCAAAACCTGCACCTCATTTCGAATACAAACTCACCTACACCGCTTGACATTTGGCTGCCCAGCAATAAATACATAAAACCTTTGATTGTAAACCAGGTTGCTGCAGGTTATTTTAGAAATTTTCAAAAAAACACTTACGAAACTTCATTGGAGTTTTATTACAAAGACATGCAAAATGTGCTGGATTATAAAGATGGAGCCGAGCTTTTTTTAAACGAAGACCTTGAAACCGAACTGCTTACCGGAACCGGTTACGCATACGGAATGGAAATAATGATAAAAAAACAGGAAGGTCAATTCACTGGCTGGGCAAGTTACACCCTTGCCAAATCGATGCGCGAGATTCCGGGAATAAACAACGGCGACCCATACCCGTCAAGTTACGACCGTACCCACGATTTTTCACTTGTTTCAAATTATGACATAAGTAAAAGAATCTCTTTGTCAGCAAGTTGGGTATTTTCAACTGGAAATCCTGTAACTTACCCGATAGCAAAATACAATGTTCAGGGAAACACGCTTTTTTACTATTCAGACCGAAACAGCAACCGAATTCCTGATTATCACCGCCTCGATTTATCTTTTAACTACAACTTCAGGAAAAATGAATACAGAAAAGTAAAACAATCGTTGAATGTATCGTTGTATAATGTTTATGGCCGCCGAAATGCCTACTCCATATATTTCAGGCCAAACGAAGACAATCCGGCCATTATTGAAGCTACCCGTTTATCTATCGTTGGCACAATGATTCCGTCAATAACCTATAATATCAATTTTTAAATATGAAGGCAATGAATTTAAAAACTACCATATTACTGTTTATTGTTTTTTCATTATTCTTTAGTTCATGTGAAGATGTTGTTCAGGTTGAACTGAGCGACAATAACGTAGGCTTGTATGCAGTGGAAGCAAAAATTACTACTGATAACAATCCGTATGTTTACCTGTATAAAAGCCAGTTGGTGAGTTCAGATGGTCAATATCCCGGGGTTAGTGGAGCGAAGGTTGTAATTACAGATGATTCGAAACCGCAAAAAAGCATTGTGTTACAGGAAAGTCAGGAAATACAGGGCTTATATCTTCCAAAACAAGGTCATTTTTATTGGGGAGAAAGTGGTAAAGAATACACTTTAACAATAACAGTTGGTGAAGTTACAATGACAGCTACTGAATTTTTGGCACCGGTTGAACCTCTTGATTCAATTCAGGTACGACCTTCACTTCGCGGTGATTATTCTTTTCTTGGTATTCTCACCTTTGGAAATGAGCCATCCGGCATGGGTAATTATTATAAATGGGATATTTACATTAACAAAAAACTTTTATACCCGTCGGATTACCTGGTGATTGCAAACGACGAATTGGTTGATGGAAATTATATTGATGGCCTCGAAATTTTTACTGATTTTCATGATCCCAACAAACCGGAAGACCGCATTTTAAATTTAGGTGACACAGTTCAGGTTAAACAAAATTCCATTTCGAAGTTTGCGTATAATTTTTATTACCAGATGTACAATCAGGGACAATCGGGTGGACTTTTTAGCGTGCCCACTGCAAATATAAAAGGCAACTTTATTGCAAGCGACGGACGGGAAGTTCTGGGTTTATTTGTTGCTCAGGATGTTTCTGCCTCAAAAAATATTGTTATTGACGAAGCAATTGAAAGTGGTTTGAAAAAATAGTTTTTAAAAAGTTTTAAAACATTCCAGTTTATCTTTTCCTTAATCCTGCTTAAATCGGTATAACATAAAATTTTACACCGTACATTTGTATTTCACTTGAAACCGGTTTTTACAGATGAAACAAACTTATATCGACGATAAAACATTTACAGGGATAAACAATGAAGAAAATCCGCTTTTATTAGCTGCATATGAAAATTGTAGCTTTGTTAACTGCGATTTTTCAAATGCCGATTTTTCTGAATTTATTTTTATCGATTGCAATTTTAAGGTTTGTAATCTTAGCCTGTCCAAAATCTCAAAAACCGCATTTCGTAACGTAAAATTTACAGAATGCAAAATGCTGGGCCTACATTTTGACGAATGCAATCAATTCGGGATTGAACTAAATTTTGAAAACTGCACGCTCAGCCAGGCATCTTTTTATAAGATGAAAATCAGAAACCAAATTTTCAAAAACTGCAGGTTGCACGAAACCGATTTCACTGAAAGCGATTTAACCGGTTCTGTTTTTGATAATTGTGATTTGGAGGGAGCTGCTTTTGATAACTCAAATCTTGAAAAAGCCGATTTCAGAACTTCATTCAATTATTCAATCGACCCAGAAATAAACCGAGTAAAAAAGGCAAAATTTGCTCTGCCCGAAGTTCTGGGCTTACTCAGTAAATATGATTTAGTCATTGAAAAATAAATGTAAAATGAATTACCGGATTGCGCATATTGAAGAGAAAAAACTGGCAGGCAAGAAATTAACCATGTCTCTACTGGAAAACAGAACCGGCGAACTTTGGAAATCGTTTATGCAATTGCGGAAAGAGATTAAAAACAATATCGGAAACGATCTTTACTCCGTGCAGGTGTACGATCCTCTCCATTTTGAAAAATTTAATCCTGCTGCAACATTTGATAAATGGGCAACAATCGAAGTAACCAATTTCGAAAATTTACCCGAAAGCTTTGAATGCTTTGTGTTGCCCGCCGGACTTTATGCAGTTTTTCAGCACAAAGGAATGAGTACAGATATTTTTAAAACAATTTATACTGAATGGTTGCCAAACTCAGAATTCGTGCTTGATAAACGTCCTCACTTCGAAATTCTTGGAGAAAAATATAAAAACGGTGATCCTGATTCTGAAGAAGAAATCTGGATTCCAATCAAACAAAAAATCTGAAACCATTATGAAACAACAAATCACTTTTATCACGCTGGGAGTAACCGATTTGAATGCTTCCATCGACTTTTACGAAAATAAATTTGGATGGAAACGCTCTGAAATGAGCAGCGGCGACATTGTTTTTTATGAATTAAACGGGATTTCGCTTGCTTTATATCCGCTGGATGAACTGGCAAAAGATGCAACTGTTGATGCCGCTGGTAGTGGTTTTAAAGGATTTACAGTTGCACACAATACCAGCAGCGAGGAAGAAGTTGATTCATTAATTGAAAACTTAAGGGAAAAAGGTGTCAAAATTGTAAAAGAACCGCAAAAAGTTTTCTGGGGTGGTTACAGCAGTTACATTGCCGATCCCGATGGAAATCTGTGGGAAATTGCATTCAATCCGTTTTTAAAAATCGATGAATGAGAAAGGCAAACCAGGAAATAACAGATAAAGCAGTACTCGAAGAAATATTAAAACAAGCACAAATTTGCCGGCTTGCAATGATTGACAATGGATTACCCTACATTTTGCCATTCAATTTCGGGTATCATGAAAACTGTATTTATATTCACTCTGCACCAGTTGGCAAGAAAATCGATTTACTAAAAATAAACCCGCTGGTTTGTTTTGAAGTTGAACAAAAAGCCGAAATAATTACCGATGAAATTGCCTGCAAATGGAGCACTTTATACAGGTCGGTAGTAGGTTACGGAAATGTGGAAATTATTACCGGCTTCAATGAAAAAATACGGGGTTTGGAAATTATAATGAAACAGCACGGAGCAGCAGGAAAACTTGATTTCAACCCCAAAGAAGTTGAATTTATTGTAATCCTGAAACTTTCAATCTCAACCATTACCGGTAAACAATCAGGCAACTGGAACCAACTGAACTGGTAAACCAATTCTCATTGCATTTGTTTTATTTAATGACTGGTATTCAATATCAATCAGAAATGTTGTATTTACATTTTGTAGAATTGAAAACATGAAACGCCATAAATAAAACTGTCACGCAGATAAATAATTCTATGGTGAATTCTCCTGATAATTGATGGGGATTACCTTAAGAAATTAACAAATACAATGACATGAAAACAAGCAATGTAAGTAACCCGATTATGATTTTCGCCGGAACAAACTGGGAAGCCGGAGTTTTAAAAAGCAATCTGGAAAATGCGAAAATTGAGGTTTTACTGAAAGAGGAAGGTATTGATGAGTTGGAACCCAGGGTTGGCGCTTCCGGAGAATTCGGATCGGTGAAAGTGTTTGTTTCAGGTTCCGATATTGAAGTGGCAACTGAGATTGTAAGTGATTTTAAAAAGAATAATACCGATAACGGTGAATAAAAAAGAAACTTCGTTATGAAAACATTTGCAAACATAAACGAATATATTTCACAATTTCCTGAAGAAATACAAGTTAAACTTGAACAAATAAGGGAAACCATTCAGCAAGCGGCCCCCGAGGCAAAAGAAGCTATCAGTTACGGAATGCCAACTTTCGTATTAAACGGCAATCTTGTTCACTTTGCAGCCTATAAAAACCACATTGGTTTCTACCCTGCCCCTACCGGAATTGACGCTTTCATTAATGAACTGGCTGTTTACAGAAGCGGAAAAGGAACAATTCAGTTTCCGGTTGACCAGCCAATTCCTTTCGACCTGGTAAAACAAGTTGTGGAATTCAGGGTTAAAGAGAATTTGGAGAAGCGAAAACGAAAAGTGAAGAAAGAATAACTGCGGAATTAGGGTTTAAAGTTTCAGTTTGCTGGTCAATAATATCAGGTTACATGCCTGATTCAAATTCTTAAACTATAATTTTTCACGAAACTCCGGCATTTTTTAAACCTGATTAACCCACTGAAAATTAAAAGATCAGTATGTTAAAAAAGGCAGCTGATTGAAAATCAAAAAAAAATGAATATCAAAAAAAGAGTAATAGTTGTCGGTGGCGGATTTGCGGGAATTCAACTGGTTAGAAAATTAGATGATAAACTTTTTGAGATACTGCTGATAGACAAGTTAAACCACCACCAGTTTCAGCCCTTGTTTTACCAGGTTGCAACTTCGCAAATTGAACCGTCAAGCATTTCATTTCCCCTGCGCCATGTTTTAAGGAATAAAAAAAATGTGATGATTCGCCTGGCAGAGGTTTCAGGAATCAATCCAACAGAAAATACAATATCGACAAACATTGGCGATTTTAAATACGATTTCCTTGTTTTGGCATTGGGTTGTAAAACCAACTTTTTCGGAAACGAAGAATTAGGTAAAAACACGCTCACGTTAAAAACAACTTACGAAGCAATCAGAATCAGAAATCACATTTTACAGACCTTCGAGAATATAATAACTGCCAGGGAAGAAGAAAGGGAAAGTTTGCTGAATATGGTAATTGTCGGCGGCGGACCAACTGGTGTTGAGCTTGCAGGCGCGTTTTCCGAAATAAAAAGAAATGTTCTGCCAAAGGATTACCACCGGATTGATTTCTCGAAACTAAAAATTATTTTGGTTGAAGGCAGCCAGCACACATTAAACAGTATGAGCGACCTTGCAAAAGAAGCTTCAAAAAAATACCTTCAAAAGCTGGGTGTGAAAGTTATGGTTGACACAATTGTAAAAAATTATGATGGTGAAACTTTACTGCTCGGCAACGGGGAAAAAATAAAAACGAAAACAGTAATCTGGGCAGCCGGAGTCACGGCAAATACTATAGAAGGAATACCACAAACCTGTGTAACACACGCAAACCGTTTGATCGTTAACAGGATAAACAAATTGTCAGGGTTCGACAATATTTTCGCGGTTGGCGATATGGCTTATATGGAAACGCCAAAATACCCGAAAGGTCATCCGCAACTGGCAAATGTGGCAATTAACCAGGCACGGAACCTTGCCAAAAACCTGAAAAAAATGCAGCAGGGAAAAGAACCCGTTGATTATGAATACATAGATTTGGGTTCGATGGCAACACTTGCCAGAAACAAAGCGGTTGTCGATCTTCCGTTTTTAAGTTTTAAAGGATTTTTCGCCTGGGTTATCTGGATGTTCCTGCATCTGATGCTCATATTAAGTGTCCGGAATAAACTGATAATATTTATAAACTGGGCCTGGGCTTATGTTTTTAAAGACACGGCGCTCCGGTTGATTCTGAAAGATAACAAATAGAAAATAGAAATTAAATTTATGAAAATAGAAGCAAATTCACCTGACGAATATTTGGAACGAATTCCCGAAGACAGAAAACCAGCAATGAATAAATTGCGGCAAACCATAAATGACAACCTTCCTAAAGGATTTCAGGAAGAAATGAGTTATGGAATGATTGGATATGTTGTGCCACATTCCATTTACCCGGAGGGTTACCATTGCGATACCAAATTGCCGCTGCCTTTTGCAGCAATTGCTTCACAGAAAAATTTTATAGCCTTTTATCATATGGGAATATATGCAAACGAGTCTTTGTACAATTGGTTTACGGCCGAATTTCACAAACACTCAAAATCAAAACCTGACATGGGTAAAAGCTGTATCCGTTTTAAAAACCCTGAAAAAATACCATTTGATCTGATTGGTGAACTTGTACAAAAAATATCGGCAAAAGAATGGATTGAAATTTATGAATCAAACATAAAAAACAGAAAATGAAAAAAGTAACCGGAATCGGGGGTATCTTTTTTAAATGCAAAGACCCTGAAAAAATGAAGGAATGGTACAACAAAAACCTGGGTTTGCAAACCGATGAATACGGAACAAGTTTCGAGTGGAGACTTGGCGACGACCCCACAAAAAAAGGATTTACACAATGGAGCCCATTCCCTGAAACAACAAAATACATAGAACCCTCAGCAAAAGATTTTATGATTAACTACCGGGTTGAAAATATTGAAGCTCTTATTGAAGAATTGAAAAAAGACGGAGTAACAATTCTTGATGAAATTGAAACCTATGATTACGGAAAATTTGTTCACATTATTGACATTGAAGGAAATAAAATTGAACTTTGGGAACCTGTCGATACTGAATACGACAAAATAGCTGACGGTATAACAAAGTAAAATAGTAGTCAGGTAAAACAGGATTTCAGGAATTAATTCAATTTATTTAAACAATTTGGTTTATGATAAAGTCATTTCTGGTTGCCTTTCTAATTTCCATGACTATTGCAGAGGGTTTTGCGCAATCGCTTCCCGGTTTTTTGGCGGGAACATGGAAAGTTGAAAACAGTGAAAACTACGAACACTGGGATAAAATGAACGAAAACAATTTAAAGGGAATTTCATATAAAATGATAAATGGGAAAATGGTAGTTACCGAATATCTCGATATAAAAAAAACAGATGGTAAAATAGTTTACACTGCCACTGTGCTTAACCAAAACAATGGAATCGGGATCGATTTTGTTTTAAACAGTTCTGAAGGTTTGTTTTCTTTTGAAAATCCCGTTCATGATTTTCCAAAGTTTATACGTTACAAACACATTTCAGAAAATAAAATGAGTGCAACTGTTGGTACAAACGAAAATAATTTCACACTGAATTTTGAGAAATTAAAATGAAAAATTTACTTTAAAACTAAAATCATGCTAATTCAGGTTTAAAGTGTATCAATTAAATTCTAAAAGGTATATTTCTGTTTTCTTGTTTTAACCAATAAATTTCAAACAAATGGCAAAGAAAAAGCACAAACAGAAATCGAAACTGGGTATGGCACCCGGCTCGCTGGTATTTACCGGCCAGCAAAAAATGGCTCAGGTTGATATTTCTGTAATTCATTATTCCGAAGATCATGTTGAAGAGAAAAAACCAAAAACAACAGAAGAAGTTATTTCATTGGTAAAATCTTCCAACGGTGTTACATGGATCAATATTGACGGGCTGCACGATGAAAGATCAATTGAAGAAATCTGCACATTTCTCGCCATCCACAAACTGAGCATGGAAGACATTTTAAATGTTGGCCAACGCCCGAAACTGGAAGAATACCGCGACTATGTTCAGGCGGTAATCAAAATACTTACGATAGACCCAGACGATATAAGTATTGAATATGAACAAATTAGCTTTATCCTCAAAGGAAATTTACTTGTTACTTTTCAGGAAAAAACCGGCGATGTTTTTAACAGTGTCAGAACCCGTATTAAAGAAAAAAAGGGCTCAATAAGAAGAAAAGGGGCCGATTATTTACTTTATGCGCTTTTGGATACTGTTGTTGACCATTATTTTTTGGTTCTCGAAGATTTTGGCGAAAAGCTTGAAGATCTGGAAACCGAACTCCTCGAAAATCCGGACAAAAGTACATTGAACAAATTACATTCTCTGCGCCGCGAAACACTTCTTTTAAGGCGCTCAATTTACCCGCTGCGCGAAATGATTGGCCACTTTGAAAAACTTGACGAGCCATTAATTTCAAACGAAATAAAAGTGTTTATCAGAGATTTGTACGACCACACAATAAAAGTAATCGAAACGATTGAAGTGCTGCGCGATATGACTTCGGGTTTACTCGACCTGTACATGAACAGCGCTTCAAACAAAATGAACGAAATAATGAAAGTATTAACCATTATGAGTACCATTTTTATCCCGCTGACTTTTATTGCCGGAGTGTATGGAATGAACTTTACCAACATGCCCGAACTGCGCGCTCAAAACGGCTATTTTATTATACTGGGCGTAATGTTTGTAGTATTTATCGGGATGCTGATTTTTTTGAAACGAAAAAAGTGGTTTTAAAATCTGGTTGTTGTGGTTTTTAAAGCGTAAATTTTATTGCTAAATCGCCCAACCAAGCAACAGACAGGGAATCCGTTATACACAAATTGTTTCCAAGTATATTTTGTCTTAATTGTTCTTGAAATCAAATAAAACACTCATTTTTAAATATCAGCTTCTTTTTAAGGCTTATACTGAAAACAATCCATTTCTTCAATTCAGATCAAAATAAGAATACACCTCCTGATAATCCCTGACTTCCATTAAATCGGCACGCATTTTTGCTGCGCCTTCAAAACTGTTCAGGTAGATTTTATAAAATCGTTTGAGGATATTAAAATTCTTCCGTCCGCTCCAGGTTTGTTCAAAAAGACGGGTGTGCTGAACAAGTTTTTCTATCCTTTCTTCTTTGGATATTTCAGTTTTTTCGGGATTAAAAAACCATGGATTTTGAAAAATTCCGCGGCCAACCATCACGCCGTCAACCCCGGTTTCGGCGATGCGTTGTAATCCTTGTTCGTATGAAAAAACGTCGCCATTACCATGAAACGGGATAAGTGGTTTGAGTTGGTTCCTGATTTGAACTGCTTTTGCAATTTCTTCCCAGCTTGCCTCTCCATCACTTTGCATCCGCTGTGTACGCCCGTGCAAAATAATTGCGGCTGGTTCAACTTCCAACAATTCCGAAATCCATTCTTCGGTTTGATGCTGCTTAATTCCGGTACGGGTTTTAACACTTACCGGCAGGTTTGTGCCCTCTTTTGTGGCAAGGATTATTTCCTTTGCCAGACTTGGTTCTCCAATCAACGCGCTGCAGGCACCCTGTTTGAAAACCTTTTTCACAGGGCAACCCATGTTTATATCTATTCCATCGAACTGGTAGTTTTCAGTAAGGTAGCCGGCAATATTTTTATAGATTTCAGGGTTCCGTCCCCATATCTGGGCCACCAGTTTTACTCCTGATTTTTTCAGTATTTCACGTTCAGAATTATTAACTACCAATCGCTCAGAAACCCTTGTCCGGCCGACAGGATGGTTCATTCCCTCAACTGAAGTAAATTCAGTAAAAACCACATGCAATTTTCCGGGAGCAGCCATTCCCAAAACGATTTCACGAAAAACCGTGTCGGTAACGTCTTCCATTGGTGCAAGGGAAAAAACGGGTTTGTCGATATTTTGCCAGAAGTTGGTCATACTTTACTGAAATTACAAATTTCAAATCCCAAAAAACAAATAAATCTCAAAACACAATTTCTCAAAATCCAAACTCTTTCTAACTGATTGTATTTCAATTTCAAAGTTAGTCTTTTAGATTTTGTTGTGATTTGGTTTTATCTAATTTGGAATTTATTTGTGTTTTGTGTTTTTTTTGGTACTTTGAATCATTATCGGTTTTGTTCTTCCAGAATCAAAGAAAGACTTTTTCTGTATTTTCTGCTGTTTCCAAAACCAATCCGGTTTTCTTTTGAACGGGCCAAACCACTTGTTTTTTCATGGGCACATTCGGGTGTGCAGCAGCCACTGTATTTTTCGGCACAAGCCGGGCACTGAATAAAAAGTATATGGCAGCCATGATTGTCGCAATTGGTGTGCGAATCGCAGGGTTGGCCGCACTGGTGGCATTTCGAAATAATTTCGCCATTTACACTTTCGCCCAGACGCTCATCAAAAACAAAGTTTTTACCGATGAATTTCGATTCAAGATTGGCAATTTTTATTTGCCGCGCATATTCCAAAATACCGCCATGCAACTGGTTCACATCTTCAAAACCCTGATTTTTCAGATAGGCGCTGGCTTTTTCACAACGAATTCCTCCGGTGCAGTACAGCAACACTTTTTTATCTTTTTTGTCGGCAAGCAATTCGGTTACAATTTCCAATTCCTCACGAAAAGTATCGGCTTCTGGGCAAATCGCACCTTCAAAACGGCCAATTTCGCTTTCGTAATAATTACGCATATCAACTACAACTGTATTTTCCTTACCTATTTGTTCGTGAAATTCGATGCCGGTTAAATGTTTTCCAACGTTTGTAACGTCGTAAGTTCCATCGTCAAGCCCGTCTGCAACCAATTTCGGGCGCACTTTTATTGTCAGTTTGTAAAATGATTTTCCATCATCTTCAATCGCGTATTTTATTGGAATTCCGTTTAGTATTTCATATTTCTCAAGGGTTTTCATGAAATCTCCGAAATGGTGTTCCGGAACGCTCATTTGCGCATTAATTCCTTCGCGGGCAACATAAATACGCCCAAAACAATCTAATGAAAACCAGTCGGCAAAAATATTATTTCTGAATTCCTGAGGATTTTCAAGATAAAAATAACGATAGAACGAAATGGTTTTACGCTGAAAAGTTTCCTTCTGCAGCCGTTCTTTTAATTCTTCCTTATTGACGCGGTTGTATAAAAACATACTTGTTTCATGTAAAATTTGCGGGGCAAAAGTAGGGTTTTCAATTTAAAAGACAAAAAGGGATTTATTTTGAATATTTAGACGTTTTCAGAAGCTGTGCATGCTGACAAGCCGCATCTTTCTATTTTAATAATGCTGTAACTTTCTCAATAATTTCTTCAAACTCCTTTTCAGTAAATCCGATTGACGCTACCGCAATTTTCCCCTCTTTGTCGATAATAAAATTTCGCGGGATATTTTGGCCTGCATACAACGAAAATACCTTACGACCCATATCAGGGTAAAAAGGCATGTTGAATTTATTATCGGTTTTGAATTTATTGATTTCTGCCCATGTATGCTCACGGCCAAGAATTATCAATTCGAAATTCGGGTTATTTTTCAGTTTGTTGTACACTTCCTTTTGCAGGTGCGGAAGTTCCTGTCTGCAAGGCGGGCACCAGGTTGCAAAAAAGTTTATCCAAACTACTTTTCCTTTCAGATCAGAAAGTTGTTTTGTTTTGCCGTTTTCGGTTTCGATTGTAAAATCAGGTGCTTTGTCGCCAACTTTGACCAGTGTAGCTTCGTCCTGTGCTTTCAGATTACATGTAAAAATCAAAATAAATGATATAAAAAGGAATGCTTTCATTATTATTTTTTGTGGAAAGATATATGTTTTTCAGTAATTGACAGTTCTGATAAAGGGATAAAAATTTACAGTATTAATCGATTCAAAATACAAATTTCCAATGACAAAGAGATGTGGAGGAATTAAAAGTGAGGAATTAATAACACTCTCTGAAATGTTTGCTTTCCCGTTTGTTGTATTTGCATAACCTTTTTTAAATTTTCCGTCCCTGTATTGTTCAAATATGGCTATATCGTTGCCAAGCATGTATTTCCAATCGCCTTGTTTTTTGTTGTTTTGAAATGCTCCGCTTAAAGCATAATCTAGTCCATCAATTTTTTCAAAAATGACTTTAAAACTTCCGGATCCCGAAAAAACCTTATAATCCGTGTTTTCAGTATTTAGAAAGCGTAGTGAAAAATCATCCATTTCGAATTCTATTTCATAATCTGTTTTCCCATTTTCGTTAAAGAATACCCATTTGCCCACTGGAATACCATTCCTGAACCGACCGATTGTTTGTGTTTGTCCATTTTTAAAATATGATTTATATAATCCTTCGTAATTTTTTTCGTTAATAGTACCTTCCGATAGAATTTCACCTGTTATAAAATAATCTTTAAAACTCCCGCCAAAAAAATTATACATGGACCAAAATGACTCTCTGTAGAACATTGCTTTTTCAGGCGGGCAAATCTGCCATTTACTGTTAAAATATACCTTCACCTTTCTATTTTCAATTTCCTCAGGTATAAAAAAACTTTTTTGAAATTCGTTTTGACTTATTGCATTCTGAAACAGAAATTCGAGTCTTTTATCGAGCGCATTCGAATTTGGAGCTGACATTTTACCCGATAACCCTGGGTTATCACATCCATTGCAATAATATTTCAGAAACTGACAAGTAATAGCACCACCAAGTTCAAAAGCACGTTCGAGATCAGCACAAAATCCCTCACTATTATTTATTTTATAATTACAAACGGCGCTGTTAATAAAATTACCTGAGTTTAATGAATCAGCAGATTTTAGATAATTGAAGTAAACAAGTGCTGAATCAAAATGGTTCTTTTCAAAATATGAGTTTCCTAAAAACTGGTTCATATATATCAGTTTTTTCTCGCTGAAATCAGATCCGGCAAATTGCAACGATTTTTTAAAATACTGAACTGCATTGATTGTATCCTTCTGCTTTTTACAGATATTTCCAATGTTATACAGGCATTCAGTATTCTCAGGTTCAAACTTCAGATTTTTCCTGAAATCAAGAATTGCATTTGCTGTATCACCAAGGAAAAGATGACACAATGCTCTGTTTTGGTATATAAAAAATGCTTCGGGATCACCTTCAACTGCCAGATTGAAAAGTTTAATTGCCTCCTTATAATTTTCAGCTAACATTAACTGGTAACCATCATAATTTAATTGGGCAATTTCACGATTAATTACTTTTTTTTGCGAAAAGGTTGGATTGAATGCGAACAATGCTATAGCGAAAAGTATGGTTTTTTTCATTTGGAATGGGAATAGGTTTTTGGGAAATAATGAAATAGTTTAGTTGTAAAGTTGATTTTGGTTTGAATAAATTCAGTCATGGTATCGCTTACAATGATACCATGACTTTTATAGTTGATTATAGTTTTCCTTCCAGAAACTCGTTAACCGCTTTTTCAATGCGTGCGGGGATTTCAGTAATATCCGACTTTTTAAATTTATCGCCTGTGATTTTCTCATAAAGTTCAATATATCGGTCGGAAACTGACGCAACAAAATCTTCGCTCATTTCAGGAACTGTTTGCCCGTCTTTACCCTGGAATCCGTTTTCGATGAGCCACTGACGTACAAATTCCTTTGAAAGTTGTTTTTGCTGTTCGCCTGCCGCCAAACGTTTTTCGTAACCTTCGGCATAAAAATAGCGCGATGAATCGGGTGTGTGGATTTCATCGATCAGGTAAATTTTACCGTCCTTTTTCCCGAATTCATATTTTGTATCAACCAAAATCAAACCCATTTCAGCGGCTATTTCAGTTCCGCGCTGAAAAAGTTTGCGTGTGTAATCTTCCAGCATTTCGTATTCAGCTTTATCGACAAGTCCCTGAGCAATAATTTCTTCGCGCGAAATATCCTCGTCGTGACCAACAGCCGCTTTTGTTGTGGGTGTAAGAATTGGCTCCGGAAACTTCTGGTTTTCCACCATCCCTTCGGGCATTGGCACCCCGCAAAGCGTTCTTTTTCCGAGTTTGTATTCACGGGCAGCGTGGCCGGTTAAATATCCGCGGATTACCATTTCCACTTTGTATTGCTCGCACATGTGCCCCACTGTAACGTTTGGATCAGGAACGGCAATTTTCCAGTTAGGAACAATATCAGCAGTTGCATCCAGGAATTTTGCGGCAATCTGGTTCAAAACCTGTCCTTTATATGGAATCCCCTTCGGAAGCACGACGTCGAATGCCGATATGCGGTCGGAAACCACCATCACCAGAAAATCATCGTTAATGTTATACACGTCGCGAACTTTTCCCTTGTATAAACTTTTTTGTTTCGGAAAACTGAATTCTGTTTTTGTTAATGCGTTATTCATTTTGAATGATTTTTTATTAGTGATTACTTATTAATTTTTACTGTTCCCTGAATCCTGTTCTTTGTTCTTTGCTTTGTTTCTTTCTTTGAGCACTTCATCCTCCTCTGCTTTTTTCTCGTATGCATCCACAATATCGCGTACCAGTCTGTGTCTCACAATATCTTTCTTGTCGAATTCAATAACAGAAATTGATTTGATTTTGTTGAGGATTTTTAGTGCGTGAATTAATCCTGAATGACTTTTCCTCGGTAAATCAATCTGGGTAATATCGCCTGTAATAATAAATTTTGCATTCAGCCCCATTCGCGTTAAAAACATTTTCAACTGGTTAACAGTAGTGTTTTGCGCCTCATCAAGTATCACAAATGCATTGCTCAGTGTCCGGCCGCGCATAAAAGCCAGCGGCGCAATCTGAATAGTTCCGTCTTTCATATACTCTTCCAGTTTTTTTGCCGGAATCATATCCTGCAAGGCGTCATAAAGCGGCTGTAAATACGGGTCAATTTTTTCTTTTAAATCGCCGGGCAAGAATCCAAGATTTTCGCCTGCTTCCACTGCCGGACGGCTTAGAATTATTTTCTTGATTTCCTTGTTCTTCAGCGCCCTGACAGCAAGTGCAATTGCAGTGTAGGTTTTTCCTGTTCCGGCCGGGCCAATGGCAAAAAGCAGGTCATTTTTAATGCTTTCATCAAGTAAAACGCGCTGGTTTGGAGTGCGCGCCCGAACCGGTTTTCCATTGTTTCCAAACACGATAATATCTTTATCAGCCAGGCCATTTTCTTCAAGCGATGAAATGCCGGATGAAAGAATTTCGCGGATAATATCGGGAGTGAGTATATTAAACTGCACATAATGGTCGAGAATAAAAGCAAACTTCTTCTCGAAAAGCTTGATTTCGGCATCTTCGCCCTGAATTGTAAGTGAGTTGCCGCGTGCAATTATTTTGATTTTCGGGAAGAAAGAAGCAATGAGATCGATTTTTGAATTATTTATGCCAAAAAACTCAAGCGGGTCAATTCCTTCCAGTATTATTTGCTTGTCCAATTGTATAATTTATAGTTTAAAACGATTCAAAATTAAAAAATAATAGCATATTAAATGTGGAAAAGATTATTTCAGGAATGAGAAAGAAGTAATAAGGATTCACTATTTTCGGTGTTCATTTGAAAATTATTGCAATGCAAAAAAAAATAGCCGCCTTTAAAGAACTGCTTGAAATAATGGACGAGCTCCGAGAAAAATGCCCCTGGGACAAAGAACAAACACTCGAATCGTTGCGAAAACTCACCATCGAAGAAACATACGAACTGGCCGACGCCATTCTTCAAAACGATTTGCAAATGATAAAAAAAGAGTTGGGCGATTTAATGCTGCACATTGTTTTTTATGCTAAAATCGGGTCGGAAAAAGGAGCGTTTGATATGGGTGATGTTCTGGAAGCAATCAACAAAAAACTGATTTACCGTCACCCGCATGTTTTTGGAGAAGTTGATGTTGATGGCTCGGCAAGGAAAGTGGAAGAAAACTGGGAAGCTTTGAAGTTGAAAGAAAAAGGCGGCAATAAACGTGTACTGGAAGGAGTTCCGGCTGCCATGCCGGCATTGGTAAAAGCCAACCGGATTCAGGAAAAAGCCAGTGGCGTGGGTTTCGACTGGGAATACAAAGAGCAGGTTTGGGATAAGGTGAAAGAAGAAATCAACGAATTGGCGCACGAAATAAACCAGGTTGAAAAAGACAAAATTGAAGCTGAATTTGGCGACTTGTTTTTTGCAATGGTAAATGCCGCGCGATTGTACGGCGTTGATCCGGAAGCAGCACTGGAACGCACCAACCTGAAATTCATGAAACGATTTAACTATCTCGAAAGCCAGACTCTGGCGAAAGGAAAAAGCCTGCACGACATGAGTTTGGCTGAAATGGATGTGTATTGGGAGGAGGCGAAAAAACTGGAATGAGCCCCATCCCAGCCTTCTCCGCCAGCTGGTGGAAAGGACTAAGAATGAATCCTGAAAGGATTAATTTGAATAACCTCCGTATTTATAACCGGGATATATTAGTGATACTTAAATACAAAATTCTATTTTGAATCTAAGAATCGTATATTTGAAAAAAAAAGTATGAATACAATAGAATTAAAAAATAATTTTCATCACCTAATCGATAGCATAAACAATGATAAAATACTTTCCAAGTTTTATGCAGTAATGGCCAGAATGAGCGAGAGTACTGATGAAAAACTCTGGGGAAGACTTACTTCAGCAGAGCAGGAAGAACTTATTCGGGCTGATATAGAATCAAATGATCCGGCGAATCTTATCTCACATTCCGAAATCCAGGAAAAGCATAAAAAATGGCTTTAACCCTATATTGGTCAACAAGGGCGGACAAAAAATTTGATGAAATTATTGAATATTTGTTACAGGAATGGGGTGAAACTGTAACAAAAGCATTCGTAAAAAAGGTTTATGATTTCCTGGATATCCTTGTTGAATTCCCAGAGATTGGAAGTATAGAACATGTTGAAAGAAATATTCGCGGTTTTGTAATTGTTAAACAGTTAACTGTCTTCTATAAAATTGAAAATGAAAAGATTGTACTCTTAAACTTCTTTGATAACCGACAGAATCCAAAACGAAAAAAGTACTAATACAGTTTTGTTTACTGTTGCAGCCCCTTCACAGCATTATTATAGTAGAATAGAGAAGTAAAATCCTGAAAGAATTTTCTCTGAATATCCCACGATCCCGTAATTACGGGATATCCGGGGGATGAACCGCGACCACAAATCCTCTCTGCAACACTGAAAAGAATGCTCTTTTTTCTATCTTCGAAAAAAAATAATTCAACGTGAACAACAGTAATTTAATCGAACTATAAAACTTAGTAAAAATGAAACATCTTAGCTATCTGATCGCCATTGTTTTTATGGCAGCATGCACTTCAAAACCCGCAGCAGATAAAAACCCAAATATCAAAACCACCCTCACCAAAACCGAACTTCAGGATAAAATAAAAGGCGGCTGGGCCGGGCAGGTAATTGGCTGCACCTACGGCGGGCCAACCGAGTTCCGTTACAATGGCGTAATGATTCCCGATTCGGTATCAATTCCGTGGGATGAAACCCGATGTTTGTGGTACTATGAAAATTCGCCGGGATTGTACGACGATGTGTATATGGATTTAACTTTTGTTGATGTTTTCGAAAAAGAAGGATTGGATGCACCTGCAAAATCACATGCCCTGGCATTTGCAAATGCCGACTATATGTTGTGGCATGCCAATCAGGCGGCGCGTTACAATATTTTAAACGGAATTATGCCCCCCGAATCCGGTCATTGGTTAAACAATCCTCATTCCGATGATATCGATTTTCAGATTGAAGCCGATTTTGCAGGGTTAATGTCACCTGGAATGGTAAATACGGCATCGGAAATCTGCGATAAGGTTGGCCACATTATGAATTACGGCGATGGCTGGTATGGCGGGGTTTATGTAGCAGCCATGTATTCGCTGGCTTTTGTTTCAGGCGATGTAAATTATGTGGTTACTGAAGCATTAAAAGCTATTCCGGCCGAATCAGAATTTCACAAATGTATCAGCGACGTTATCAAGTGGCATTTGGAATATCCGGCTGACTGGTCGCAAACGTGGAACCTTGTGCAGCAAAACTGGTCGCAGGATATTGGCTGCCCCGATGGTGTTTTTACTGATTTTAATATCGATGCCAAAATAAATGCCGCATATATTGTTATTGGTTTGCTTTACGGCGAAGGCGATTATACAAAAACGCTTGATGTTTCAACCCGCTGCGGACAGGATTCTGACTGCAACCCCGCAAGTGCAGGTGGTATTTTGGGAACAATGATTGGCTATTCAAATCTCCCGGAAGAATGGAAAAAAGGAGTAATCCCGGTGGAAGACATGGATTTCAGATATACAACAATGTCGTTAAACGATGTTTATGAAACAGGTGCAAAACATGCCCTTGAAACACTCGAAAAAAACGGGGCGAAAATCGATGGCGAAAACATTGAGATTCAGTATCAGGAAATAAAACCTGTTGCATTGGAAATTGGTTTTGAAGGACATTATCCGGTTAGCCGTGAAGCAACAAACAAAATACTGGATGAAAAAACCAGTGAAATGGAATTTAATTTTACCGGAATTGGATTTGCACTTGGCGGTTATGTTAAAAAGCTTGACAAAAACAATCCTGAAGACGTTGTTCTGCAATTGGAAATGACAATTGATGGCGGAACTCCCGAACAATTTACAATGCCGTCGAATTTCAGCAAACGCCGTCACGAGATTGCCTGGAAATATAAATTGAGTGATGGTCAGCATAAAGTAAAAATCAGCTTAATAAATCCAACAAAAGGATTTCAGCTTGAAGCAGGAGATTTGATTGTTTATTCATCAGAAAAGGAGAAGATTAAAATGTAAATATTCTTATTAAAATTTTCTATACCCCTTAATCCACCGCCTATTCAGCGCTTGTGTGCTGCAGAAAACAAGCCATATTCCATTCGGAAGCAACATTATTCCACGTGGAAGCAACATTATTCCATTCGGAATAATAGTAATTCTCTATGGAATGAAAACAATTCCAAATGGAATATCTATGATTCCAAACGGCAGCAAATCAATTCCATTTGGAATGATAGTAATTCTCTATGGAATAGAAGCAATTCCAAATGGAATATCTATGATTCCGTTTGGCAGCAAGGCAATTCCAACTGGAATAAGACCTATTCCTGAGTTCAAATGCGCAATTTACGCATCCCAAATTGCGTAATTTACGCTTTTTTAACCCATAAAAGATTCCGTACTTTACCAGAATAAACATAAAACCAAAAAGCAATGATACCCAGTGGATCCTAAAGATTCCAACAGATGAAATATCACTTTTTAATGTATTCAACAAAAAATAACAGGTACAAAACCTGTTATGAATAATTATTATTTAAAATATTAATTTATGAAAAAAACCAAAAAATCAATTTTGTTGGCATTGCTACTGGGGGCAGGGGCAATGCTAATGCCAACAAAATCGGATGCGCAGGAAAGTGCATATAAAACCACCAAATACGAAGTTGCCATGGATTTAAAAGGGTTCTTTTCTGATGGCTATCCTGAAAAAGTATTGTTTAAAATTAACAACATTAAACAAAACCAAATAATTGGGGCGTACCGCTTTGGTTTAGGCTCATGGTATTGGATGGACAAATATAAAATTACAGATGACAATGAAAACTATGATTTAACTAGTAAAATACAACAAGGCAATTTTTCACTGTCACTGGGGTACGAATTTCAAAAACAGTTGAACAGGGCCGTATTTTACTACGGCGCTGATTTAGGCGCTCTTATAACAATTGAAGACGACATGAAATTTCCTTATGTTGCTGAAAATTATAACCTGTTTCTTGTCCCTTTTGCCGGGGTAAAGGTCTTTATCACGGATAACTTATCACTCGCTTTCGAAGCCGGGATCAAAAATTTTTACTGGTGGAGCAAAGAAGAGGGTGGTGATGTAAATCCTAATAACAGGCAAGCTCATAGCTATTACATAACAAAACTTGAATTACCTTATAGTTTAACCTTTAATTTTAACTTTTAATCAATTGAAAGATTCCATCTTTATTCAAGCTACAAATAAAGATGGAATCTTCCTTTACCTCAATTTAACCCGCAGCAAATAATCATCAGCCGTAATAAACAGTTCAGAGTAATCGGTATTAAAAGCGCAGTTGGCTGTTGCTTCGTTTGTCATAATTGTACCAAGGTGTTCGCCTTTGGGAGTAAAAATTAACACACCGCCGGGGCCGCAAGCAAAAACCCATCCGTTTTTGTGGACTTTCATTCCATCGGGTAAGCCTTTTAAGGTGGCGGTTTTATCAGTCGCATCAAAAAACACCTTTCCATTTTCCAACATGCCGTTTTCATCAATGTCGTAAACCATCCAGATTGCTTTTTCCGGATCGGAATTGGCTACATATAATTTTTTGTAATCGGGCGAAAATGCAATTCCGTTGGGACGCGAAAGCTCTTTTGTAAGCAACGTAACTCTGCCGGTTTTGTCAACTTTATAAACGCCCTGAAAATCGAGTTCCTTTGATTTATCTTCCATGTTAAATTCCAATCCGTATGGCGGATCGGTAAAATACAAATCGCCGTTTTTATGAAAAACAGCATCGTTGGGGCTGTTTAGTTTTTTGCCGTTGTAATTACCGGCAATGGTTTCGAATTGTGCTTTAGGCGCAGTAACAGGTGCTTTCATTTTTGCAATTCTTCTGTCGCCATGCTGGCAAAGAACGAGTTCGTTTTTTGAATTGAGTAACAAACCATTTGAACCTGTTTCTCCACCCCTGTTTTCTTTTCCGGTATAACCGGCAGGTTTCAGATAGATTTTAATTCCGCCTTTTTCAGTCCATTCAAAAATTGAATTATTTGGAATATCAGAAAAAATAAGTTTGTTTTCCTTTTCAAGCCATAACGGGCCTTCAGTCCATTCAAAGCCTTCGCCAAGAATTTCAACAAGTTCATTTGCTATATCCGTAACCAAAACTTCATTAAGCCTTTTATCTTTCATAATAAGCGCAACGTCTTTTTTATAATTCTGAGAGAAGGCATTTGTCAGAATAAAAAGAAAAGCAAAAGTGAGTATTGACGTTTTCATTTAGGTGAAATTTGAAATTATAAAAGACATCTTATTTTTTAGCCGTTTTTTTACAAACCTGCCTTTTTCAGCAAAGAATCCAATTTCGAATCCTCAACAGATTCTGTTTCTGATTTGTCATAAATAGCGATAAGGAATACGGAACTTGCCACAACTTTAACGCATGTTATTACCCTGCCTCCTCCTGATTTTCCTTTTCCCTTTGACGTAATAGCCATTCTGATTTTATAGCAATCTCTGCCAAGTGCCTGACCTTGATTTGGATTTTCTTGCAGCGAAATAATCAGTTTCCCGAAATCTTGTTTTATGGAGGGGTATTTCTTCGAAAGCCTTTTAAATTCTTTCTCAAATGAATCGGTATAAAATATTTTATAATTCATCTAAAAGTTGGTTGACAGATTTTAATTGAATCTTACCCTTCAAATGATCTTCAACCTGATTTAAAGAGTCTTTTACTTCGTCTATAAAAATCTGCTCTTCAGTGTATAATTTTTGTTCGCTTTCTATTTTAACAAAACCCAGGTTTTCAATAAGTTCCTTGAAAAACAGGTATTTTTTATCGGGAATATTTAACGTGATCTGTTTCATTTTGTCAAATAATTGAATAACAAATTTAGCGAAATTTTACAAAAGAAAAACCGCTGCCCATCCCGATAATTATCGGGACGAACAACGGCTTTCAATATATAAACGGTTTTTTTAAGATTCAGAAATAACTTCAGGCTTTGAGAAGTCCATGGCCGCCATTCTTTTGTATGAATTATAACGCCATTTTGCATTTTCTTCCGAAGCGGCAAAAAGTTCATCGGCAGCTGCCGGGAAAGTCTTCTTCAGCGAGGTAAAACGTACTTCGCCGTTCAGGAAATCCTGGAACCTGTTCCAATCCGGTTCTTTCGAATCA
Source organism: Draconibacterium sp. (assembly GCA_035391305.1). Classification (GTDB taxonomy): domain Bacteria; phylum Bacteroidota; class Bacteroidia; order Bacteroidales; family Prolixibacteraceae; genus Draconibacterium. The sequence goes on along the minus strand of DAOPKR010000004.1, from coordinate 71,116 downwards.
AGCTGGAACGGATTTTTGCCTTCTTCCTCCAAAAGCGGGTTGTAACGGAACAACGACCAGTAACCTGCCTCAACTGCCCTCTTTTGTTCATCCTGTGCTTTTCCCATGCTTGCACGCAAGCCGTGGCTGATACAAGGTGAGTAAGCGATAATAATTGACGGGCCCGGATAAGCTTCGGCTTCTTTCAACGCTTTCAGATATTGGGCATTGTTGGCTCCCATTGCAACCTGAGCCACATAAATATATCCGTATGAAATCATCATCGCGCCAAGGTCTTTTTTGCGAACGCGTTTTCCTGCTGCGGCAAATTTTGCAACAGCACCTACCGGAGTAGATTTTGACGATTGTCCGCCGGTATTTGAATAAACTTCGGTATCCATAACCAAAACGTTTATATCCTGACCGCTTGCCAAAACGTGGTCGAGGCCGCCATAACCAATATCGTAAGCCCAACCGTCACCACCAAATACCCAAATCGACCTTTTTACAAGGAATTGCGCCAGGCTTGCAATCTCTTTTGCATAGCTGCTTTCACTTCCTGCAATTGCCGCTTTTACTTTTTCCGAAGCAATTTTTGAAGCTTCAGCGTTTTTCATGCCAGCCAACCATTCGGTGTAGGCTTCTTTTTCAGTATCAGAAATGCCATTGCTTAAAGCGCCTTTCATGATTTCAGCAATACGTTCGCGCTGAGCCTGCACACCTTCGGCAAAACCAAAACCATATTCGGCATTGTCTTCGAAAAGTGAGTTTGCCCATGCTGGTCCCTGGCCTGAATCTTTGTGTTTGCAATATGGAGTAGATGGAGCCGAACCACCGTAAATTGAAGAACAACCTGTTGCATTGGCAACCATCATCCGTTCGCCATAAAGCTGTGTAATCAGTTTGATATAAGGTGTTTCGCCACAACCTGCACAAGCTCCCGAGAACTCGAAGAGTGGCTGGGCAAACTGAGAATTCTTTATATTCTGGAATTTATCGACAACTTTTTCTTTTAATGCAACTTTATTAACCATATAATCCCAACGTCCGATTTCTGCCTGCTGAGTTCCAAGTGGTTTCATTTCAAGTGATTTCACTTTCGATGGACAAACGTCGGCACAGTTGCCGCAACCTGTACAATCGAGTGCGCTCACCTGGATACGGAAATTCAACCCGGCAAATGTTTTCGAAGGAGTTGCAACACGCACTTCAGTACCTGCCGGAGCGGCATTAACTTCTGCATCTGTTAACAGGAACGGGCGAATTGCAGCGTGAGGACAAACATAGGCACACTGGTTACACTGAATACAGTTTTCCGGAATCCATTCGGGGACATTTACGGCGATCCCCCTTTTTTCCCAGGCAGCAGTTCCCATTTCGAACGAACCGTCTTCATAACCTTTAAAAGTTGAAACAGGAAGATCATCGCCGCGTTGTCCGTTAATTACGTCAACAACTTTTACGATATAATCAGGGCGGTCCGATTCATTAATAGATTCTGCTATTTTTATGTTTTTCCATTCAGCCGGAACGTCAACCTTTGTAATGTTTTTTCCACCTGCATCAACAGCGGCATAGTTCATATTAACAATGCGTTCCCCTTTTCTGCCATATGATTTTATAATGGCTTTTTTCATTTCGTCAACAGCAATTGAATACGGGATAACTTCAGTTATTTTGAAGAAAGCCGACTGCATGATAGTATTTGTGCGTGTTCCCAGGCCCAGTTCTTCACCCAGTTGCGTGCCGTTGATTATATAAAAATTGATCTCGTTGTCCGCCAAATATTTTTTCATTTTGGCAGGAAGCTGATTTTTTGTTTCCTCTTCATCCCAAATTGAGTTTAACAGGAACGAACCACCTTTTTTCAAACCTTTCAAAACATCATACTGATGGAGATAGGCCGGAACATGGCAGGCTACAAAATCAGGAGTTGTAACCAAATATGTAGAACGGATTTGCTTGTTACCAAAACGCAGGTGTGAACAGGTAAAACCACCCGATTTTTTTGAATCGTACTGGAAATATCCCTGGCAAAATTTATCGGTAGCATCGCCAATAATTTTTATTGAATTTTTGTTTGCACCAACAGTTCCATCGGAACCCAAACCATAAAATTTAGCCTGGTAAGTACCTTTTGGTGTAATATCAATCTCTTCTTTTAACGGAAGTGATTTGAATGTAACATCGTCAACAATACCAATAGTGAAATCGCCTTTTGGCTCTTTCATTTCAAGGTTTTCATAAACCGAAAGAATTTGAGATGGAGTAGTGTCTTTCGAACCTAAACCGTAACGGCCTCCAACAACAATTGGGGCATCTTTTTTACCATAGAAATAAGATCTGATATCGAGAAAAAGCGGCTCGCCACCTGCTCCGGGTTCTTTTGCACGGTCTAAAACGGCAATACGTTTAACAGTTTTTGGAAGCGCTTCGGCAAAATATTTTGCAGAGAACGGACGGAACAAATGAACCACTACCAAACCAACCTTTTTACCTTGAGCGGTTAAATAATCAATAGTTTCGCGAATAGTTTCAGTAGCCGAACCCATTGCGATAATTATATTTTCAGCCTCCGGATCACCATAATATGTAAACGGACGGTATTTTCTGCCAGTCAACTCACTGATTTTGTCCATATAATCTGCAACGATATCAGGAACTGCATCATAAAACGGATTTGAAGCTTCCTTTGCCTGAAAGAAAATATCAGGGTTTTGAGCTGTTCCGCGAGTCATTGGGTTTTCGGGATTTAATGCACGTTTGCGGAATTCAGTAATAGCATCCTGATCAACCAACGGAACCATATCTTCCATTTCAATAGCTTCAATTTTCTGTACTTCATGCGAAGTGCGGAAACCATCGAAAAAAGCGAGGAACGGAACTCTTGATTTAAGTGTTGCCAAATGTGCAACACCGGCCAAATCCATTTCTTCCTGCACCGAACCGGCACCAAGCATGGCAAACCCGGTTTGGCGGGCTGCATAAATATCGCTGTGGTCGCCAAAAATCGACAGTGCATGTCCGGCCAGTGCACGGGCACTTACATGGAAAACGGTCGGCAACAATTCACCCGCAATTTTATACATGTTTGGGATCATCAGCAACAAACCCTGCGATGCAGTGTAGGTTGAAGTTAATGCTCCGGATTGCAACGCTCCGTGAACAGCACCTGCTGCACCACCTTCGCTCTGCATTTCTGCAAGACGCACCGGACGACCAAACATGTTCTTTTTTCCAAAAGCTGCCCACTCATCAACATATTCGGCCATTGTTGACGAGGGTGTAATCGGGTAAATACAAGCTACTTCGCTAAACATGTAACTCATATATGCTGCTGCATAATTTCCGTCACATGTAATGAATTTTTTCTGCTTTGTCATTTTCTTAATTTATTGATTTTGATAATTATATTTATTTTCTTGCTAATAGAGGAATCCAAAAAGCCAAAGGGGTATTTTATTTCCTTCGCCGGTTTCAATTACATCAGAAGCTGCATAAAAATCGGAACCAGGTTCCAGTTTTCGTCCGCCAACCACAAAATGATATTTGCCATTTACGCAGAAATCGGCAACAGGTGAGCTTTTAACATTGCAAATGTAATCAACCTGATTGTAGAAAAATGTTTGGCGCAAATTCAAACTTTCGGTATTGTTGGGAGCAATTGCATAAAGCAGGTTTGTATTGTGCAAATAAACTTTATCCGGCTTTTTCACCTGCTCTTCGTCTCCGTTTGAATATAACAGGTTGATAAGCCTTGCATTTTTCAGGTAGCTTAAATAATTCATAACTGTTGCACGCGAAGTTTCCACAGAAGTTGCCAATTTGCTTACATTTGGTGTAAATGGTACTTCAGATGCGATTATGTGCAAAAGCTTCCTGAGTTTTGGAAGGTATTTCAGTTCGATTTGATTTATATACGGAACGTCAATTTCAAGTGCAAGATTAATATGCATCAACAACCGGTTAATATAGAAATTTGGGTCGTCAATAAAATAGGGGAAATAACCATTTTTCAGGTATTCATCGAAATAGGCAAGCGGGCGTACTTTTGCAATAATTTCCTGCGCAATTTCCACATGGTTCGAAATCAACTCTTCAAAAGTATAATGCCTGAAACTGTTGCCTGTCTGATAATTCAAATATTCTCTGAACGACAAGCCTTCCAAATGATTTATTTTAGCAATCCCCTGCAAATCAGGATTTCCTTCAGCAATTCGAAGCACTGGCGAAGAGCTGAAAATAATTTTTAACTCCGGAATTTCATCAACACATTTTCTTAAGTCAGCCGACCAGTCGGGATATTTTTGAATTTGATCCAATATGAGGACTTTCCCTCCCCGCTTTGCAAATTCATCAGCAAACGAACTGATTTTTCGCTTCGTGAAATAGAAATTATTTAAGTTGATATAAAGTACAGAATTATCATCGATGTATTTTTCACGAATAAAGTCAAGCAAAAAAGTAGTTTTCCCAACACCCCTGAAACCCTTGATACAAATGAGCTTCTGGTTCCAGTCGATGCGTTTGGAAAGCTCCCTTTTTATAGTTGGCTTTCTGCTTTCGAGCAACGATTTATGTGTATTTTGAAAAAATTCCAATGTTTAATTTTTATGCAAAAATAGTCAGAATTGTGTGATTTTTGCTATCTGTAGATTGCAAAAGTGAAAATAAGGTGTAATTTATAACTAATAAAAATAGCAACTTTCCGAAATCAGAACTATTGGAAAGGTGTCTGTCAAAAAATTGTAATTTCGCCAAAAAAATTTTCGCGATGAATAAAAAGCCCGAGCTTCTTTTACCTGCCGGAAATGCTGAATCATTTTTTGCCGCGCTAAAAGCAGGTGCAGATGCAGTTTATTTGGGATTGTCGCAATTTAATGCAAGAGTTCGGGCAAGTAATTTCAATCAGTCTCAATTAATTTCGATATTAAAAGAAGCCGGAAAAAGAAAGGTTTTGGTTTACGTTACCTTAAACACAGTTATAAAAAACAGCGAAACCGGTTCGTTAATTGAATATCTCCACTTTTTACATGAGTTGAATGTCGCTGGAATAATAGTTCAGGATTGGGGCGTTTATTTTATCGCAAAAAAGCATTTCCCAAAATTAAAAATACATGCCAGTACACAAATGGGTATTCATAATACATTGGGAACAAAATTTTTGAGTGATAAAGGTTTTCAAAGAACTGTTCTTGCCCGCGAACTTACGCTGAAAGAACTGGAAAGTGTTGTTAAAAATTCGCCCATCGAAACCGAAGTATTTGTGCATGGCGCACTATGTTATTCTTTTTCAGGAATGTGCCTTTTTAGCAGTTACACAGGTGGACGGGGAGCCAACCGCGGAATGTGTGCCCAACCCTGCCGCCGTGAATATGATGATAAAAACCACGTAAAATACCTTTTCAATTTAAAAGACAACCAACTGCTTGAATACATTCCAAAACTCAGAAAAATTGGGGTTTCAAGTTTAAAAATTGAAGGTCGGATGAAATCGGGCGAATATACTTTCAGGGTTGGTTCGGCATACAGAATGGCACTCGATGATGAATCGAAAATTGAATTGGCCCGGCAAAAGCTTGAACTTGATTTCGGCAGGCAAAAAACGAGCTATTTCGCCGGAGCTGACTTAAAATCTGCCATTTCTGAAGTTGCATCAACAGGTGTTTTACTTGGAAAGGTTGAAAAAATATCAGGAAATAAAATACTTATCTCGTCATCAATCCCAATTGAACCAAAATTTCGGTTGCGCATTTTGGGTAAGGAAAATCCAGGTCCTATTTACCTGGTTGCAGGAAAACCGGTAAAAGAAGGAGCGTTTTACTGGGTTGAAAAAGACAATCAGAAAATTGAAATTCAAAGCCAGGTATTTCTAACCAAATTACAGGATCAGAAATTTCAGGATAAACTCGAAAATAATAATCAGCTTCAGTTCAAAGCGATTTCACCGGGATTAAAGAAATCAATATTAAACGATTTAACCGTTAAGCATTTGTCGGGTGTGGAAAAAATCTTTTTCCGCATTGCTTCGATGAATTGGTTTGACCTGGTTAATTTTAACGAATTGGATGGATTATTCCTTTCTTTCACCAAATCAATTTGGGCTAAATTTGATCCTGCTGATAAATTTATTCAAAACAACCGCGACAAAATTTATATAGAACTACCAAAATTTATTGCTGAAAATTCGATAGGCTTTTACAAAGATTTAGTGAATAAAATGGTTCAGAACGGCATTCGTAATTTTGTAATCAGTCATCTTTCGCAAAAACTTTTAATTCCTGAAAATTGCCATGTAATTACAAACGAAAATGTGTATGTTTTTAATGACGCAGCGGTAAAATGTATTCAAAAAGAGGATATTAACAATTTTGTTTTCCCTTTCGAAATTGATTTTGAAACAATGGAATCCATTAACTGTAAAAGTGGAATTGTTCCACTCTATTTTTATCCCGAACTTTTTTATTCGCGCATGCCGGTTCATTTGGAAAACAGCGAAGAATTTGCCGGGGTTGACACAAAAACCAAATACAAAAGATACAGAAAAAACGGGGTAACAATCATTGTTCCCGACCGGGCAGTTTCGATTTTACAACATAAAAACAGGCTCTCAAAAATGGGCTTTTCCAATTATTTGATTGACGTGAGTTATGATATTTTTTCGAAAAATCGTTTAAAAACACTTAAAACAAGGTTTTTAAAATCGGAGCAAATTCAACCTACTACAACTTTTAACTTCACAAAAGGATTGAAATAGAGGAAAATGCAAAATGGAAATGCTGGCAGAATTTTCAATAACAAGGTAAAAAAAAGCAAGTTCAAAAATTATGAACTTGCTTTTTAATATTTATTTCTAAAAAATTTTATTCGTCATTCATCGATGCCAAAAACTCTTCCATAGAATTGGCTCTCATCAAACGGGTTTTCATGAAATCCATTGCTTCCAAAGAATTCATGCCGCCAAGGTAGTGGCGTAAAATCCAGAGTTTGTCGATAATTTGTTTCGAAAACAATAAATCTTCGCGACGTGTACTTGAAGACGGAATATCGACAGAAGGAAAAATTCGTTTGTTCGAGAGTTTCCTGTCGAGCTGCAACTCCATGTTACCTGTTCCCTTGAATTCCTCGAAAATTACATCGTCCATTTTCGAACCGGTTTCGGTAAGCGCTGTTGCAATAATGGTAAGAGAACCACCTTCTTCAATGTTACGCGCAGCTCCAAAAAACCGTTTTGGCTTATGAAGTGCGTTGGCATCAACACCACCTGAAAGTACTTTCCCTGAAGCAGGTTGCACTGTGTTATATGCACGTGCCAAACGTGTAATGGAATCAAGCAGAATTACAACGTCGTGGCCACACTCAACCATTCGTTTTGCTTTTTCGAGAACAATATTTGCTACCCGCACATGTTTATCGGCAGGTTCATCGAAAGTAGATGCAACAACTTCGGCATTTACACTTCTTGCCATGTCCGTTACCTCTTCAGGTCGCTCATCAATCAGCAGCACAATCATATAAACCTCGGGATGGTTGGCTGATATTGCGTTTGCAATTTCTTTCAACAAAACGGTTTTACCGGTTTTTGGCTGTGCAACTATTAAACCACGCTGGCCTTTTCCAATCGGGGCAAACATGTCAACTATCCTTGTGGAAAGATTGTCATGACCGTTACCGGTTAACTGGAATTTTTCATTTGGGAAAAGTGGAGTTAAATGGTCGAAAGGTACACGATCACGAATGTAATCGGGGCTCCTGCCATTTATTTCGAGTACTTTAATTAATGGGAAATATTTTTCTCCTTCTTTTGGCGGGCGAATTGTACCTTTAACTGTATCACCCGTTTTTAAACCCATCAGTTTTATTTGAGATTGCGAAACATAAACATCATCAGGAGAATTCAAATAATTGTAGTCGGATGAACGCAAAAATCCATAACCATCAACAAGTATTTCAAGAACACCTGTGTTTGTAATAATTCCTTCAAACTCAAACTGACGGTTTTTTTGCTTACCGTTTCCGTTCTGGTTTTGATTTTGATTTTCGTTTTTTGGCTTGTGCGATTTTTTTTGTTCGTTATTTTCCTGTTCGATAATCAAAGGAATATCTTCATTAACAGAAGTTTCATTGCTTATTGGAATTTCAGGTTCATCATTTATTTCAACATCAAGAGGTTCCCTATTCTGTTGCTTTTCTACCTTAAACTTTTCCTGCTTTTTCTCTGCTGGCTGGTTGAAAGTATTTTCCCTTTTATCCTGCTTTGGTCTATTAACTTCAGCCTGAACGGTTTTTTCCGGCGCACCTTTAAGTTCAGTTTCTTCTATCGAAGGTTTTTCACGGCCAAACCCTTTTATTATCGCTTTTATTTGTTCCTGGCGCGATTGTACACCTGAAGAATCAGGCTTTGCATGTTTCTTTTTTCCTGTTTCAACTTTCTCCCGTTTCACAACTGTCTCAATTCGCTCCCTTCGCGGCCGGGTACGAAGTCCTTCCTGTTGTGTATTACTTTGTTTATCAGACGAAAAAGGCTTTTTTACAAGAAATGATTTTAAACCTTTTTCTTCTGTAGCAACTTCTTTCGCCACATTCTTGCGTTCACTTTTTTCAGCCTCCTGAATCGCCTGTGTATCAAGAATCTTATAAACAAGATCTTGTTTTTTTAATGATTCAATTTTTTTAATATTAAGCTCTTTTGCGATTTCCCTCAATTCGGGAACAAGCTTTTTGTTCAGTTCTAATATATCGTACATTGTTAAAAAATTGTGCTAATTTTTATTTTTATTATTGAAAGAAATATGGAACAATTGAAATGGGGAAGAGAATTTTATAAATTCGGGTGCAAGTATATTAAAATACTTTATACCAAACAAGAATATAAAACTCTTTTTTAATTTTCTCCTTAAGTAATTGCTAATTTACTTCTAAAAACCTTACAATACAACAATTCAATCTTCCCGTTTTGAATAAAAGTACAAGTATGCATATTAATAGTTTAATATACGGAATAATTTTTTAAAAGGTTTATAGCCTGATATTATATTTCAATTTCAATCTAACTGCGCTTTCATCCATAATAAACATATTATCGGGTTTATTAAAATTCGATGTCCATGCCAGAATAATTTCGTTTCCCGGTTTAATTATCCATTGAAAACGTGCCTGCCACCCAGCAATATTACTTGCATTATCATATTGAAGATAATTATAAAGAGTAATATTTGGACTAAACAATATGTTTGCATTCATCTGAAATATATTTGCCGTAAATTTTCCATCGGGTAATGAAATGTTGTTTTGGGTAACTGAACCTCCAATAAAAAAAGGCACAGCAATTTTCCAGTTTACAAGCAATTTAATATCATTTCTATTTCCGTTATAAAAACCTCCAACCCTGTAACTTGCAGCGCCCCATACAGTGCGCGACCCTTTTGTTTCGAGTTCAAATTGTTGCTGCCACCATTCGTAATTTCCTTTAGGAATGACAAAATCATCAAAAATATTAAAGTCTTTATTTAACGATTCATATTGACTTACCAGTGAATATTTAATTATTTCTCCCGACATAAACCGTATTCCGAGCGGTTGAACCTTAAATTCGCGGGTTTCCAGATCATTCGTTTCCAAATTACTAATATGGTTAAAACTTCCGCCAAACTCAATTTGCATGATTTTCCATTTCTTTGGGCGCGGGCCAAACATCAGTTCACCATACGATTCATTAATATTCGTGCGCGGAACAAAACCCATTCCTGCAACAAAATTTTTTCCAATTTGATGAAACCCTAAACGTGCCTTTATAAAATCATTCGGATAAACAACCTGCGTACCCCACGAAACATCATTTCCTTCCAATTCTTTAGTACTCGATTTTAAGCCAAAAAGAAAAAAGGAAGCATTCTTATTTTTTTGAAATGTTGATGTTGCAAGGTTCAAATCAGCCCCAATTACAGTATTTGTTTCATTGCCCAACGCATTTCCATATGTACCAATGATACCCGCTGAAGATTGTTTTCCGATATTTCGGGTAACCCGCGCCACTGAAAAGTTATTGATCCCTGTTTCCCTGGCATCATTTATATACATCATCCCAATATTCCAGTTGTCAATCTGACCTGTTAGTTTTGCCCCAACATTTATCGGAATTGGGCCCCCCAGGGAGTCAAGCCCCATTCGTCTTGAGAAAAAAGGTATTATACTTTTTGAAACCGGACTTGCATCGTCAGCATCAATTCCAAACTTAAAGTGGCTTGCACCATCCAAAAAAAAGTCGCGTTTCTCGGGATAGTGAAGACTAAAACGGGTTAGATTTATCTGGCGATCGTCAACTTCGGTTTCAGCAAAATCAGTATTAACAGTAAGCGAGGACTTTAAACCTGGTGTAATCTGATAAAACAGGTCAATTCCTCCGGTTAGTTTTGGATCAATATCTTCACCTTTTTTGGTGTTTAATCCGGTAACCAGATAAGGTGAAATATCAAGTCCAATCCCCTGTGTAATATTTTCAATACCATCTAAAATACCTGCATCGGACACCTGAAATTTATGTGCATTTAAGTTAGCCACCGGCCAATAGTCAGTTTCCAGGCTGTTAACAATATTTCTGATGAATTTAACTCCCCATTGGGTACTTTCTTTTTTAAAACCCATTGTTTTGAACGGGATGGCTAATTCTGCTTCCCAACCCCAATCGGTAATTTTTGCCTTTCCAGTCCAAAGTCCGTCCCATTCCTTGTTAAGTACATTGCCATTACCGCTAACTATTGCATCGCCAATAGAACCACGCGGGCCAACCTGAAACCAATAGCCATTACGTTTGTCGAGATAAGTATCCAAAATTATCTGAATGCGGTCATCCTTACCCAAACTCACATCGCGTGCCATTTCCTTGGCCGTAATTTTGTCGGGATCATCCCAGCATTTTACAGCGAAATAAATGTTGTTTGCATCATAACAGGTAAAGAAAATAGTCTTTTTGGAGACTGGTTTTCCTTCGTATGGTTCACGTTGATAAAACTCGTCAACAGCAAAAGCTTCGTCCCAAACTTTTTCGTTAACATAGCCATCAATTACCGGCGGTGTTGAAATCCGAATTGCTTTTATAGATTTTTGCGCAACACCTGTTTCAAAAAAAATAAAAATAATGGCAATAGAAATAATAAATTGTTTCAACTGATTTAGGTATAAATTTAAAGTGAGCTAATGTAGTAAAAAAATGATGCCTGAAGAATTGTATGTAAAAGTTAATTTCCTGCCACTTTAAAAAGAACAAAATCACGTATTTGAATGCTGAAGATCGCAGAAAATACAGCCAGTTTACTTAATACCAAAAACATGAATAACTGATGCCATGCCTTGATGAAAAGGCCCTTCATTTAGTTCAGTTTCAGTTTCAGAAATGCTTAATTTTGAACACGAGGCGAAATCTGTATTCATCTCCTTTTCTGAAAATAACATATCTATATCACGGGGTCCTCCAGTTTTGTTATGAATTTGATTCTTTGAAAACCCCTCCAAAATTAAAATTCCGCCGGGCTTTAAAAATGATATGAGTTTTTTATGATAAACTTCACGCTTTACAGGATTCATGTGGGCAAAGATTAGTGCGACACAATCAAACGATTCACGCGGATAATCCATCAATTCATAATCTTCTATCCTGTAATCAAATGAAACTCCTTTTTTCAAGGCCAATAATTCAGCTTTCCTTTTTCCTTCAATACTTTGGTCAAATGCAGTTACCTGCCAACCTACCGATGCGGCGTAAACAGCATTTCTTCCTTCTCCTTCAGCAGGTAATAAAATATTGCCCGGCTTAAGTGTTTTCAACTGCTCTTTAAAAAACTTGTTAGGCTCGGTTCCGTACGCATAATCTTTGGTTCCAAAGCGATCGTCCCAGAAATTATTCATCTATTTTAAATTTGAACATTTGAACAAAAAAAATTGATTCAGGTTCATTTTAAGCCGAATTTGAAATATATGCGTGTTTTCTATTCTGTCGAATTGTAATTTTTTTGGGGTAGCGGAAACTATATTTTAACTGTTCAGCAACTTTTCATCATTTTAAAAATTGACTTTATTATTAATAATAACCTCAGATATGACAATCAACTTAATTCTTTATTAAAAAAGATTCACAACTGCCCACTGATTTCCTTAATTAACCCAACACATTAAAAAATGTCAGATCTTCAGATTTCAATCATTTTGTAGTTAATCTCAATCCACAAATTCTGTTTAAAAAATTCTAAACACTTTGCCTTTTTTAATTTGAATTTGTTTGATAAATTATTTCTGAAAACTAACTTTACGAATCACAAAAAAACTAAACCTAAAATTATGAAATCTAAAAATTCTTCGATAAACCGCAGGGAATTTATTGGTGGTATGAGCGCCGCAGCAGTTGGACTTACAGTTATTCCGCGACATGTTTTGGGCGGAAATAATTTTGTTGCTCCGAGTGATAAAATAAATGTAGCATATATTGGTTGCGGAACACAAGGATTAAGGCAGTTACCCGATATTATTAAATTACCTGAGGTTCAAATAACCGCAGTGTGCGATCCTCAGCGAAAAGCAATTAATTATTTTGACTGGGGCCCAACCGGGCTTCGGGATGAAATGCGCGAATTAATTGGCAAACCCAACTGGAATACAGGCGGAAACAATACAATTCCAGGGGGTTTGGACAATGGAAAAGAAATTGTTGATTCCTACTATTTAAACCAAACAGGTACAAAAAGTAACTGCAAGGCTTATACTGATTTTCGTGAATTATTCGAAAAAGAGAAAGATCTGGATGCCATTCAGGTGATGACACCTGATCATTTGCACGGCATAATTTCAGCAGCAGCTTTAAAACGTGACATCTCGGTTTCGGTGCATAAACCACTGTCGAACCGATTATTGGAAGGGAAAAAAGTGATTGACCTGGCTCATAAATCAAAGGCAACCACTCACCTTTTGCCCTGGGATTCAAATGGTGCTGATATGCCAAAAATAATGGAGTGGATAAACAGTGGGGCAATCGGTGAATTAAAGGAAGTACACAACTGGTCATATCGCCCGGTTTGGCCGCAATACGCTAAAATACCTTCCGACACCCCAAAATTACCTGAAGGATTTGAATGGGATTTGTGGTTAGGGCCCGAAACCGCTAGACCTTATCATCCACATTACACAAACATGGTTTTCCGCGGTTGGTATGATTTTGGCGCTGGCTCAATGGCCGATATGGGACATTATAGTTTATGGACCGTTTTTGAAGCTTTAAAACTTGGCAAACCAACTATTATTGAACCAAATTTCAGCCATGTTTGCGATATAAATGACGAAGGAGCTGCATTTAAAATTAACAATGACTTTAGTTTTCCGTTTGCCAGTTCAATGCGATTTAAATATCCGGCTTTCGAAGGTCGCCCGGCAATTGATTTGGTATGGTATGACGGAGGAATGCGTCCTCCCGTGCCAAAGGAATTTTATGAACAGGGCATCGAATTTCCATCAGAGGGAATGATGTTTATTGGGACAAAAGATATAATTCTGACACGTGGCTTTTTGGTCGAAAACCCATATCTTTTATCCGAAGGAGTAAAAACAAGCAAAGAAGTATCTGCTGCGGCAGGAGCAGTTAAAGTACCCGGGATTAAACGTTTTATTGACGGTGTAAAATCAGGCAAACAAATAGATGGCAGTTTCCGCCAGGCCTGGCCAATTACCGAAGCAGTGAATTTATATGCTGCGGCGCTTCGTTCGCACAAAACTTTGATGTATGATGCTGAAAATATAAAAATAACCAACGACGTGAAAGCTAATGAATATCTGGATCGCAGTTACAGAAAAGGTTGGAGTCTGGAGGAAATATAAGGTTTCTGGTTCAGATTGCGAGTTCAGAGTTCAGAGTTTAATAATCCAGAAAGGATTTGATATAAGTTTGAAGTAAAGAATAAGAATCGGCGCAATCAGCCTGCAGAATGAAACACAAAATTTGAATGCGCAGAGATAATTTAATTGTGAAAAAGAGATTTAAACAATACAATCTAAATAAACCATAATTTATGAAAACCACAAGAAGAAACTTTATCAAAACTACAGGTACAGCAATTGGAGCAGCTGCTTTGATGACACAAATGCCATTTGGTTTGGCAAGTTGTGCCGCACCAAAACCAAAAGAATTTGGATTTCAGGTGTGGACAATAAAAGATGAATTGATAGCCAATTTTCCGGGAACATTGAAAAAAATGGCCGGGTTGGGATACAAACAGGTTGAGATGTGCTCTCCGCTCGGTTACACAAGTTCAGGTTTCGGTCCGTTAAACGAAATGAGTGGTACAGAAATGAAGAAAATAATTGATGATTCAGGTTTGACATGCATCAGTTCGCACTACGGAATGGGAGAATTACGCGAAAGCCTTGATAACCGCATTGAATGGGCTACCCAACTTGGAATGAAACAAATGATTTGTTCAAGTTTCTGGCTTCCTGAAGGTGCTTCGGCTGACGAATATCGAAAAGCTGCTGACGAACTAAACGGAATAGGAGAAAAAACTAAAACTGCGGGAATTCAAATGGGTTTTCACAATCACCACATGGAATTTGAAAAAAGAGGTGATGAATTAATTTATGATGTGTTGATGGATGAATTGGATCCTGAGTTGGTAAAAATGCAGTTTCAGGTTGCTGTAGTAAATATTGGATACAAAGCTGCTGATTATTTCAGGAAATATCCAGGACGTTTTATATCGGCGCATCTTGCTGACTGGTCGGCTAAAAATGATAAACAGGTAGCAATTGGACAAGGTGATGTTGACTGGCCTGATTTTTTCGAAGCTGCAAAAATTGGAGGAGTGGAAAATTATCTAGTTGAGATGGATCCCGGGACATTTGGTCCCAGCGCAGAATATTTACTGAAAATATAAAAAAGGCGGATTCTTTCCGCCTTTTTTCTTGTATTCTGCTGATACAATTTATACTTGAAACACAAATGTTTTTTAACAAAGTTCAAAAAGTTATTTTTCTGCCGGTGGAGCAAACGACCCGATATTTGTTACCTGGTAATCTCCCATCACAACTTTCCTGTTCGAGTTTTTATCCACTTTTGTAACTTCCAAAACCGATTTCTCACCATTCTCTTTGTTTACTGTTGTTGCTTCCATCATATAACCCCAGCCCATTCCGTGCGAATAAATTGCAGTTTTGAACAATGTGCCAAAAAAATCTTGTGTGTTCATTTTCAGATCTTTTGTAATCCAAATATTCGAAATTGTGTTTTCATCGGTATATTTATACTCTTCGCAACTCAACCCTGCAATTGTTTTTGAACGGCCTGTTTTCTCAACATTTGGATTTGCCAGATAAGTTTCAGGGGTTTCAGAAAGATCAATATCATCGACATTTCCGGCAGCCACAGTTTGAAAGAAAGTTCCCAAACCATACACAATTCCTGTTTTTTGTCCGTTCTCTTCACTTAGTATGATAGTAGCACCATTTTTAGCATCAATAATTATAAAACCCATTCCCGGTTGGGCCATATCTCCCGAAACAAATTCATACGCCATGCTTTTCGAATCATTGCTGAGATGCGTAATAAACTCACCGTCACTGACTTTTTTGCCTTTTTCATCGTATGATTCTATATGCATTTGAACAAGATTATCAAACGAGTAACTACTTTCGAAAGCTACCGGTTCTCCCATGCCCATTTTTTTCATCATATTTGTTAACCGTTCTTCACTTCTGCTATTTGACGAATTTTTATTTCCATCAGTTTGCGATTCTGTATTTTCCTTTTCGTCATTAAATATTGCGTCTTCTACTTTGTCAAGTTGTTTGTCAATTTCCTTATCAACCTGTTCATTCGCGCGTTGTTCAACTCTTTCTTCAACCTTTTGCTGTGCCCTGTTTTTAATATCTTTTAGTAATTTCTGACTTGATGCGGTTTGTACAATAAAAAAAGAAAATACTACCGTGAAAAAAAATGTAAATAAATGTTTCATTTCAATAAATATTTATAATTGTGATAATTTAAAATTTTATCAAAAATCGATTAAATTCTTTAATAAGTCAATACTTTATGAATGAAATATGAATTATGTTTTACTGTGATTGTATAAAAAATTGCAGGATTTCAGGGCAGAACAGGACACCATTTTTTAATGAAAAGTATTATTTTGGAAAATAAAAAACCATTATGGCAAAATCAAACTTTCTTGCATTCGATATTGGCGCATCAAGTGGCCGCGCTATTCTTGGAATTTTGGAGAATGATAAAATCGAATTAGTTGAAGTCCATCGGTTTAAAAATCAAATGTGTAAAATTAACGGAAGTTATTTCTGGAATATTTACTCATTATTCGATGAATTAAAAACCGGGTTAAGAAAGTGCGTTTCGGAATATAATATTCAACCGGAGTCAATTGGAATTGATACCTGGGGTGTAGATTATTCGTTGGTTTCAAATGACAGGTTTCTGGTTGGGTTACCTTTTGCTTACCGCGATCATCGCACCGATAAATCAATGGAAGAGTTTTTTAAAATCATGTCCAAAAAAGAAACCTATCTTTTGTCGGGAATCCAGTTTATGCAGTTCAATACACTTTTTCAGCTTTTTTCATCAGTTCAGCAAAAATATTCAGGATTGAAAAATGCCGAAAGTATATTGTTTACGCCTGATACACTCAACTATTTATTTACCGGAATCAAAAAAATTGAATACACAATTGCAAGTACTTCGCAGCTTTTAAAACCGGGGAAAGCAGAATGGGAAGAAAAACTTTTCAATGCAGCAGGAATTCCTGCAGGCTTGACAGTGGAAATAATAAAACCAGGAACCGTAGTCGGCAATTTGTTACCCGAAGTCCTCGAAGAAACCGGATGCCAGGCAATTCCCTGTGTTGCTGTTGCCAGCCATGATACGGCATCAGCAATTGTATCGGTACCGGCACAAGGAGAAAACTGGGCATATTTAAGTTCGGGTACCTGGTCGCTGCTTGGAATTGAAAGCAGTGTGCCACTGGTTTCAGAAAAAACTTTGGAAATGAATTTCACAAACGAGGGTGGTGTGGAAGGTACAACGCGTTTTCTTAAAAATATAATGGGAATGTGGCTGATCCAGGAATGTAAACGAATTTGGGATAGTGAAGGAGAATTGGACTGGCAGCAAATTGTTGATTTAAGTACTGCTTCAATACCTTTCCAATGCCTTATTAACCCTGACGATTCATCGTTTCTGAATCCTGGAAACATGCCAAAAGCCATTCAGAATTTCTGCGCAAAAACAAATCAGCCAGTTCCTGAAACAAAAGGTGAAATAGCACGCTGTATATACGACAGTCTGGTTCTGAAATACAAATTCACCATCAAACAAATTGAATCGGTAACCGGAAAACAAATTGAAAAGTTACACATTATCGGAGGAGGTGCACATAATGTAATAATGAATCAATTGACTGCTGATGCCACTGGAATTCCGGTTTTTGCCGGGCCTACAGAAGCTACTGCCATTGGGAATATTATGCTGCAGGCAAAAGCACTTGGCAAAGTAAAATCTTTGATTGAAATTCGTGAAATCGTAAAAAGATCTTTTGATGTTATTGAATATAAACCTTCTCCGAAATTGGATTGGGAAAAGGCATATTCCAAATTTGAAAGTTTGTTACGATAGGAAAGTTTGAGAATTGAGCCCGCTGGAATGAACGAATTGTATAAGTTTTGAGATCAGGGTTCAGTCTCTCTCCTACCCCAAACTATAAACAACTGCGAAAAAATGCATGATACTTCCAGCCAAAACAAACAAATGCCAGATTCCGTGGCCATATTTTAAATTTCGTTTTACGTAAAAAACCACCCCAACAGAATAAAATATACCACCGAGGAAAAGGAAAATAATGCTAGTCAGAGGCAAATTATTTATCATTGGACCAACAGCGACAACAAACATCCAGCCCATAATAAGGTAGATTGCCACCATTAATTTCCGGAACCGTGTCAGATATATTGAACGAATTACCACCCCAACAACAGCAACTCCCCAAATAATTCCGAACAACACCCAGCCAAAAGTGCCGCGCAACGCAGTTAATAAAAAAGGAGTATAAGTTCCGGCAATCAGCAAAAAGATTGCGGCGTGATCGAACCGGGCAAACAGATTCTTAACTTTTTCAGCAGTAAAACTGTGGTAAAGAGTTGAAGCTAAATACAATAAAACCATTGTGCTTCCATAAATTGAAAAGCTAACAACATGCCAGGCATTTCCCTTTCCAACTGCCAGAACAACAAGTATCACAAGTGCGGCTATACTTAATAAAACCCCTACTCCATGAGTAATACTGTTAAAAATTTCCTCTTTTACAGTAAGTTTTCTATATGTTTTCTTCTGATTTTCCATTTTCGAAGCAGCTTTTAAATCAAAATTAGAACAGATTCTATTTTCGTTCGAAACTAATAAAAATTAGCTTTACTTGAAAACAGGATAATTGTTGTATAAATAAGAAAATCCTGTAAAAACCATATTTGCTGGCCTTTACAGGATCTTAAGTAATTGTTATTTATATATTTTTGAAACTCACCAAATACTGCAATTACCTGCATTTATCCCCATATTTTAAAAAATGATTACATTTTTACATTGCCCCAATTAATTCAATAAACGTTCCATCCGGATCCTGTACAAGAATAAACAACCGTCCCTGTCCTAAATCTGAAGGTTTACCACTGAGAATTTTAATATTGTTTTTTTCAATGCGTTTCATAATTGGTTCAAGGTGATTAACCAGTATGGTAATATACTGCATCCCGGTGTCATCGTGCAGATAATTTGGTTTTTTATGACCAGGTTTTGTTCCAAAACTCATCAGTTTCCATTCGTTGGCCTGCGGACTGTCTTCGAGTTTCAAAACGGTAACATCAACAGAGCGACCATCTGTTAAACCCAATTCTTTGGCTTTTGGCCCGTCAACCGAAAACTCGCTGGTTTTTGTCATTCCAATTATGTTTGTATAAAAATCAACAGATTTTGCAAGGTCGGTTACAACTGATCCTACAAAAATTGTGGGATTGCTAAATTCTCCCGGTACAGGTGATTTTTGAGCGTAGGTTGCAACTCCGGAAACAATAAAAACAATTGATACAAGTAATTTTTTCATGATTTTTCGATTTAAAGATTTAGAATGTTAAAAATAGAAATATATGTTCGATTTAAGATTCAGTTGCTACATTAATTAATTGCATTTTAAACTATTAAAAATTTGACTTCAATTAAAATTAAAATAGTTTTGATAAAAAAATTAAAAATGGATCTTCCGCAAGTAAGCAATAACAATGTTTCCGGCTTTTTAAACCAGGCTGATATCGTAAGGGAAACCGCCGAACAAATTATGAAGGATTTTGGCATGTTTGGCGTTGAAATTACATTTTCGGGCGATACAACCCAGGCCTACAATGAATTGCATAAACAATTAATCGATCAGATTTCGATCTTGCTCGAACGCAATTACGATTTGCTGCTATCTGTACTTTACCAGGTTGACATTACTGAACGCGAAATTGCACGTGCTGAGCGGGAACTTCCGCATTATAACCATGTTGAAATTGTTGCCCACCAGGTTATTGCCCGCGATTTGAAAAAGGTTTTGCTGCGCCGTTATTTTAAATCCAAAGATTCAAATTCCGGCAATTCTCCTGGAATTTGGACTGATTGATTTGTGTATGTCAAAATTAATTTTCCTGAATTTTCAATGAAAAAAACATTTTTTATTAAAGGGTGTTTCAGTGTACTATCTATTGCACCCAATAAAACAAATATCTCATCTTTAAAATGAAATTGATAAAAAATATGATCATACTGTTTACCATTGTTGCCATTGTTGCCATCGCGATTTTTGTTTTTCTCAAACAGCCCAAATTTGGGAAACTTCCTGCAGGCGACAGATTAGCCCGTATCGAGAAATCGCCAAATTATAAAAACGGTTCCTTTACCAATTTGAATCATACTCCACAAATGACCGGAGAAGGAGGCTTTTTGAAAATTATGAAAGACATGTTTACGGCAAAAAACCGGCGGCCGGTCGATTCAATTCCTTCAGTAAAAACTGATTTGTTAAACCTTTCACCTGATAAAGATATTTTAGTTTGGTTTGGCCATTCATCTTATTTTATGCAAATCGAAGGAAAACGATTTTTGGTTGACCCGGTTTTCTGCGGAAATGCTTCTCCATTTTCGTTTATGATCAAATCATTCAAGGGAACCGATATTTATACACCCTCTGATATTCCTCAAATTGATTATTTGATTATTACCCACGACCACTGGGATCATCTGGATTACAAAACCGTAACTGAACTCAAACCAAAAATCGGAAAAGTAATAACCGGACTTGGAACTGGCGCACATTTGGAAAGTTGGGGATATAATCCGACGACAATTATAGAAAGCGATTGGTACAACCTCGTTGATTTGGGAGCCGGTTTCTCAATTGAAGTAACTCCCGCTCGCCATTTCTCGGGAAGGGGCACAAAACCTAACCAATCGCTTTGGGCATCATTTGTTTTGCAAACCCCAACCATGAAAATTTTTATTGGGGGCGACGGCGGTTACGATGAACACTTTGCTGAAATAGGCGGTAAATTTGAAGGGTTTGACCTGGCAATTCTTGAAAATGGCCAGTACAATACAAGTTGGAAATATATTCACATGATGCCCAATGAAGTTTTACGGGCAGCCAAAGATTTGAAAGCAAAAAGGCTTTTCCCGGTACATTCATCGAAATTTGCATTGGCGAACCATAGTTGGGATGCACCTTTAAAATCGATATCTGAATTTAATAAAGCTGCAAAACAACCACTTATTACGCCAATAATTGGAGAAATGGTTTATTTAAAAGACACTGCCCAGATCTTTAAAGAATGGTGGGCAGGATTGAAATAATCCAAACAGTCCGGACAAAAAAAAAGCACCACAAAGGTGCTTTGATATGCTATTAATTAGAAATTATTATTTTCCAAAAACATACCTAATATTTAATCCGAATGAATCGGCGCCAAATTTTGTTTCTTTTACCAACCAAATAGTTGGTCGCCAGTCAATTCCAATTGCGATTGGCACAGTGGGAAATTTGTATTCGGCACCAATTTCACCACTGGCACCTAACCAGAATTCATTGCCTAAATAAGTACTCGGCCCAACTCCCAAATACCAATTTAAATCGCTGTTAGTAATTGGTTTATATAAAAAATCCCATACCGCATCAATGCCTATTCCACCGCTGTAAAAACCCAAATCGGCATGAATCCGGTTAAACTGCCCCGTACTGAAAATACCATCCACAGCAACTCCACCGGCACCATTTGTTCCTCCAAACCGAACTCCAA
>DAOPKR010000004.1:0-49677 GCA_035391305.1 Draconibacterium sp. | reverse complement strand
GTCTGCTGTATCCGCGTGATTTATATTTGTCAAGCAACATTTTAAGTTCGTTCACTAAATCAGGATTATCCGCATAAACATTTTTTGCTTCAGAAGGATCAGTTGCCAGATTATATAACTGAATGGAATCCGCCGGGACCATTTCTTTGATTTGGGCAAAACCGCCGTGTCCTTTTGCATCAATAAATTTCCAGTCACCTTTTCTGATAGAAAAATCACCATTTAATGAATGATGAATTATGGCTTCGCGCAGTGGCTTTGTATAATTTTCGCCTTTTAAAACGGGTAAGAAACTGTAACTGTCTTGTGCTTCATCGTCATTCAATTTATGACCGAGCAAGTCGGCAACAGTGGCATATAAATCAGTCGAACATATTATTTCATCTGAAATTGAGCCGGGTTTTATATGATTCGGCCAGGTAACAATAAACGAAACCCTGTGCCCACCATCATACGAGTGCGATTTCCGGCCTTTGAAACCGTTACTTGTGTTATGATTATATTCAATTTCCTTTTCTATTGGAAAACCGTGCGGCGAACTTCCATTGTCTGACGTGAGAATAATTATCGTATTCTCATACAAACCATTTTCTTTTAAAGCTGTAACTATGTGCTGAACTGTTGCATCACATTCAACAACAAAATCACCATAAATTCCTGCATTGCTTTTTCCAAGAAATTCATCGTTGGGAACTACCGGAGTATGCGGAGCAGCCCACGGAAAATATAAAAAGAAAGGTTTATCGGTAGTTTGTTTTTTAATAAAATCAACTGCCTTTTGAGTAAGGTCGGGCATTACACTTTTTGCTTTGAATCCCGGCACAGTCGCTCCTTCTCTGCCTCCTTCCCTGGTTATTTCGGTTGGCAATCCCTGTGTCAACTGATTTTCAATATATGCGTACGGAGGCATATCCAGCGAACCGGTAATGCCAAAAAAGTAATCGAACCCAACCGAATTGGGCCCTGAAAGTATTGGTTTGGTAAAATCTATTTTCGGAATATCATTTTCCCAATTATCGGTTAATTCAATTCCTGGCTCAAGCGTCTGCCAGCCCAAACCCAGGTGCCATTTACCAATGCAGGCAGTGTTGTAGCCATTTTCTTTAAGTAAAGATGCCACTGTTGGTTCACCTTCTTTTATTAACAAAGGAGAGCTGCCCCACAAAACGCCCGATTTCATGCGGGTGCGGAAAGCGTAGGTTCCGGTTAAAATTCCATATCGGGTTGGCGAGCAAACCGCTGAATTTGTGTGGGCATCCGTAAACATCATACCATCCATTGCCAACGCATCCATCGCGGGAGTTGGAATTTTTGATTCTGGATTGTAACAGGTTAAATCTCCCATCCCCATATCGTCGGCGAGCAGATAAACTATATTAGGGTTTTCGGGTTTTATCTTGTTTTCCTGCTTACAACCAAAAAGAATAGTTATAATAATCAGAATTGAGGCCAATACAATTTGTTGTTTTTTCATATAAGAATTTTATAAATATTCCGGGTTTTTAGCGTTGAACCCGAACCTGGAATCAGGAACCTTTTAACCTTCTTAAAGTGGTCTTGCAACCATTATTCCTGTAACTGATTTACTGTTTAATAAATATTCCTCTAATGTTTCCTCAGAAATTATTACTTTTTTTGCTTTTGTTGAAGCATGCAAGAGGTGAACACTTCCATTTTTCCGAAATAAAATTCCAACATGAGACACATCCAAACCATCAACGCTGCTGGTGATTCCCACAATGTCGCCTGCTTTTAATTCAGATTGTATGTCACCTATTTTCTCTTTCGGAATAAAATAAGTTTTACGTGAAGTTATTTCATTTTCCTTTTCGGCGATTATTTTAATCATTTCAGGGTGGCCCTTCAATTGAAGGTAACTTTCAGGGTGGGTGCTCATAAAGTTTATTGTTTTCTGATAAAGTGTTCCGGCAATTTCGTTTGAAACTGATTTAACGAATCCCTTTCGGTCGTTTTCAAAAATCCAATCACTGAAATAATGATTTCGCGATGTGTAACCATCAATTTTTCCATCGTGGTAGCGGATATTTTGCAATTCACCTGCGAATTTTTCAAAAGTTGGGTTTCCGCTTTTTATTGTTCGCGAAATTGCCAAAACATTTTCAGCAAATGTTGTACAATCCATTTCGCGCAAATTGATTACAAGTTTTTCATCATCCGGATTTATTTCCAAAGTAGCTGCCTTGTATGGCGTTTCTTTAAAATAAGTTCCCACTTTAACTATTAATTCAGAAACAGGTGTGTTTTTATCATCTTTAAAAACATTAAAAAGATGCTCAAGAATTTCTTTGTCTTTTAATTCAAAAACAATGCTTTGCTCAAAGTTTTTCTCCTTTTGCTGAAGTCTGATTGTATTCAAATAAATTGGCAAAAAGAGAAGTATGATTATTCCAATTTTCATTTAAATATGTTTTGGTTCAAAATAACCAAATGCAAACATGAAGTTACCTTCAACAATTAATACTGGTGAAATGCATCTGATATAAATCCCAAAACAACTGGCAGTGACTCGCGCCAGTAAGTCCAGTTGTGCGCACCGTTGCGAACGCGGTATTCGTGAGGGATCTCCTTTTTGCGCATTTCGATATGAACAAGTGCATTGCCTTCATACAGAAAATCATCATCGCCACAATCAATAAACCAGCGAACCGATTTTTTCTGATCATCGGGCATATTTTTCATCATTTCGGGAACACTGTGTTTTTTATAGTATGTTTCAAGCTGCTCATCAGTTGCATCCTGCATTCCCGGGCGCGATTTGTAACGCTCCATTTCGTCCATGGTTAACGGTCCGCATGATGCACTCAGCGGGCAGGCAGATGAAAATAATTCGGGATGACGCAACGCATAAACAAAAGTTCCGCCGCCGCCCATCGAAAGACCCGCAACTGCACGATATCGTTTTTCGGCTCTGATTCGATACGTTTTTTCAATGTATGGCATAAACTCCTGAAAGAAGAAATCCTCGTATTGCCAATCGCCTTTAATACTGTTGAAATAGCCGCGTTGCCCTGTATTTGCGTCAGGCATTACAATAATCATCGCTGTTGCACTACCATCGGTAATTGCTTTGTCGGCAATTTGTTGAGTTTCGCCAAATTGAACCCAGCCGGTTTGGTCATCACCGCTTCCGTGCAACAAGTACAAAACCGGGTAACTTCGTTGCGAGGTTTCGTATCCGGCCGGAAGATAAACCGAATATTTCCGTTCCATTTTCAGAATTTCACTTTTCATGGAAAGGTTGTCGTAAACTTTGCTGGCTTGTGCAATTGTACAAATCGGAAATAGAAGAATCAGAAAAAACAGAATTAAATTTTTCATTGTTATTGGATTTAGTTGATAATACTAATAATCCAAAATTATGAATTTAAGACTGAAATCCATCAAAATCGAAAAATTATAACTTGTTAAACCGTCTGTTCATTTTGTGTTCGCCATTAACATAAATTTCCATCACATACCGACCTTCTGCCAGATGCCTGACATCCAACCCGGTAGTTGAATCCTTTATGTTTGTAAATTCGTGCGACTCAATATATTCACCGTCTTTAGTAATTCGAATTTTCAATGTTGAAGATTTGTTTGTTGTTGTAAAAATTGACAAATAATCTTTTACCATTCGGGGAAATATATTTACCGAGAGTTGTTCAATTGTTGTATCAACAACTGCATTATTATCTGCCCGGAAGGCATAAAACTGGCCGTTTCCGCAGTCACTTTCAAACAAATGAATAAGATTTCCATTTATATCTTTTAATTGTAATCTTCCGTATCCGGCTTGTGGTTGAAACCAGAATTCAAGCCCGTCTCCAACCGAATCGGTTAACATTAAAAAATAATTTCCCCCCACCAGATCGAGCGTATCAGAATACTTTGTTGCGGGCTCCAAATCTTCCGGAGATTTCATAAAAACTGTGTCGTTTGCACTGTTTACTATAAAAATTGAATTCTCTTTTGGCTTATTATTAGTCAGAAAATCAATAACTATTTTTGAAGGTAAAGTTGGAATATCGAAAAACTCAGATTCCAGATTATTATCTCCATCCCATTCATCTTCAACACCATTCGGTTCCAACAACACAATAGAAAATGCATTGGTTCCGGGTTTTGCATCTATTATTCCGGGAAGTGTTATAATTGCAGCCTGATAAAAAGCAAGATCTCCTTTCCATGTAAAACTTTTATCACCAAATCCAACGGTTTTGTAATTAATCTGCAGCGTTCTCAAATTATCCTTTCCAAGATTCCTGATTTTTATGCGCGGGCTGAAACCTGTTGGATTATAACGGTTGTAATTATCCGCATTGTTTGGCGCAATAATTTCTTCAATGGCAACATCGTTTATATTTGACGGGGCAGCAAACTGAAAAAAATAGGAAGTAATTTGTTCTTTTGGCTGATCAACATTTTTTGCCGTTAATGGCTCCATATCAAGATCAAGCGTGTATTTTGCTTTTGTAAGCGGAACATCAATAATATCAGGAACCTGTAAATCGCCGGGACACCAGTATGCACGATCAAAAATCCATGTTCCACCTTGTGGATAAAGTGGATTTTCGCCACAATCTTTCCACATGTCGCGATGATCAATTACTTTACCATCAACTATAAATTCGCGCCAGCGACTGCAAAATTCGCTGCAACCGCTTGGTTGATCCATACCATGCCCGGTATGCTGAATCCTGAACCGGCCCAATGAGGCTCCTTTTGAAGTTTTTACTTTTATTGGTGCCAGACTTTTTTCTATGTCATTTTCAGGGTTTCCATATTGAAAATTGCCCTCCCACATTTTTTCTACTGAAATAAATTTTGCAACAGGCGGACCAAAAAGATATTCGAAATCAATTGTTAAATCCCAGCCCAAATCAGGTGATTCATATCCTGAGTGAAGATATTCGATTTCAACACTGTCGCGCAGAAACGATTCAAAATCAGTTACATCAATTTGCCAGGTATAACTCCAGTCTTCTTTAAAATTACTCCCGTAAGGCGTAAGCATCCTGCCAATTTCATAATTGATATTTTTCCCCTTAACTCCGCCTTTTCTGAGAATTTTTATACGGTCCATATAATCCCAATGCGCAATCGGCCTGTCTGCAGGGTATGCGAGCGTAACTTTCATTGTTATCCTCCGCACATCTTTTGTTTTTTCAGGAAAAACACCCCACTTTATAAAACTTTTAACACCTTTTGAAGGATCAGTATTGATAAGCAGTTTATCGTGAGTTACAATATTTGTTGTTTGTGCTGAAACAGTTGTGATGGCTATTGTTAACAGAAAAAGAAATATATAGTTACGCATCATTTTCAAATTATTCGTTTTTTAAAACCAGCTTAAATTCATCGCCCGGTTCATTTCCGGTTTTTATTTCAAAAGACTGATTAATATTTTCGGCAGGGTTTGAAACCACCGCTTTATAATTAGTTTCCTTTTTTAGTTTCACTTTCAAAAAAAGGTTCATATCATCCGTTTTGCGGGGAGAATATCCAAAGTCAATTAGGTTGTCACCCTCAAAAATGTCAACCCTGCAATCCAATCTCGATTCACTTTTTGAGGTGTCTGAATCTTTGAAAACAACAAAATCGGCAATCAATTCATCGTCATTCAACTTGTTGTTTTTTAATGATTCCTGGTATAAATCAATATATCTTTTTGTAACATTTACTCCCCAGATATACGGTTCTTCCTGTTTTCTCTCTGCTGAACGGGACTTCATTCTTTCAAAACGGCCTTTCATTGGTTCAGGCAAAGTATTTAAATCAACCACGTCGAGTATGTCATTCGAACTCACTCCCGCATAATATGGCATTCCGGTAGGTTTGTATGAAGTGGCGTAGATCCAGTGCAACATATTGTTGGGGTCGGCTTTCCCGGCATCGGCCAGAAACCATGATTTATTGAGTGTATCTGGATAATATTCAATAAACTGCCACTGGTTGTCAACCCAAACTTCGCTCCAGGTATGGTTTCCCTTAAAGTTGGTCCACATTGCAGTTCCCGCCAGTCTTGAAGGAATTCCAACCGAACGGAAAGCATCTGTCAAAATAATAGATAACCCGGTACAGGTTGCCATGTTTTCGGCCATTGCTTCTTTGGGACTTGAGTCAACTTTCGATCGTTTTGTGTTATATTCAACATTAACTTCTTTATTTATCGGACGCGCAATTGCAAAAATCGCATCAACAATATTGTCTTTATCATCAACATATTTTGAAAAGCGTTCATAAAAATCTTTTCTCCACGGGTCGCGGGTTTCCGAAATGTTGGCGTAAGGCAAAACTTCGTTAAAGAATATCGAATCAGGAAGTGCAGCACACCACGCATATTTTTCGCGGGCTTTATACGCATATTCAGAATTTTCGAGCAAAAATGCTGCGCTTAAAGATGTTAAATCCCGTTTTGGCATGTAACTGATTATAAATGCCATTCCTTCTTTTTGATCTTTAGGGGCCTCATTTAAAGCTTTTTGAATTTCCGTTACATTTTCCCCGGCATTTACAAATGCTGAATCTAAAAGTACATGGTATGATTCCGGAACACCCGGATACTTTGACTGGCAACTCCAAAAACCCAAGGATATAATTACTAACAAAATCAGTTTATTCATTATTTCAAATTTTTAATCTTTATAAAATTATTTAACAAGTTCACAAAACTAAAATAAATAATTTAGATTGTATTGATTGATAAGATGATTTCGGGTTTCGAAAACAAAACCCAGATTTAAACCAACTTTTAAATAACATTCATTTTAAAAAGTACGTATATTTGTACTTTATTGAATAAAAATTATAATGAAAACAGTAAATTATTCAGAATTAAGGAGCCAGTTAAAAGCAAATCTCGACATGGTTTGCGAAGACCATGAAACCCTGATAGTTCATCGTTCAGGCGGGAAAAGCGTGGTTTTAATGTCATTGGATGAATACAATTCACAAAAGGAAACTGAATATTTGTTGAGTTCAGAGAAGAATGCAGAACATTTGGCTGAAAGCATTAAACAATTAAAAAACGGAGACACCATCAGTGTTACTTTAGAAAAGCTAAAAAGCTTTGAAAAATGAAAAACATTTCATTTACCAAAGTAGCCTGGGAAGATTACTTATTCTGGGTGGATTCGAATCAGAAGAAAATAAAAAAAATCAACGCATTAATAACAGAGATTACAAGGACTCCATTTAAGGGCGCAGGGCAACCGGAACCTTTAAAACATCAATTATCGGGATATTGGTCAAGAAGAATTGATAATAAAAACAGACTTGTGTACTGTATTGAAAATGATAATATTGAAATAATTTCATGTAAAGGTCATTATAAATGAAAAACCACCTGAAATACGGAAAAATATCACTCCGCCCAATAGAGCCGGAAGATATTGACTTGCTTTACGACTGGGAAAACAACATGGAAATCTGGGAAGTGAGCAACACACGCACACCATTTTCAAAATACATTCTTGCAGAATATTTAAAGGAATCGGCAAAAGATATTTACGAAACCAAACAATTGCGACTGGTTATTCAAAACAAAACCGGTGAAGCTGTTGGCGCTGTTGATTTATTTGATTTCGACCCATATCACATGCGCGCAGGTATTGGTATTTTGATCCATAAAACTGAAAACCGTAATCAAGGTTATGCATCAGATGCATTGATCGCCATTTTTGGTTATGCAACTGAAGTTCTGGGATTGAAACAGTTATTTGCGAACATTTCTGCAAAAAATGTGGCAAGTATCCATTTATTTGAAAAGGAAGGATTTGTTAAATCCGGTGTTAAAAAAAGCTGGATTAAAACCCTGCAAGGTTGGGACGATGAACTGTTTTTTCAGAAAATGTTAGTTTAATATTTCTAACTAAATCCCTGTCCGTCAACCCTGCAACGTTCGCAAAACACAGGAATCTCAGGTAAAAAAGAATAACTCTTTTTAATGTAATCAATTTCGCAGGCAAAATGCTGTAATCCGTTCGAAACAACTACCCTTTCAACCCGCAGCGACATGTTGTAACGCACAACCTGATCAAAGGTTTCCTGGGTGATTTTAACATTTGGCGCCTTAAACTCAGCAATTAAATGCGGCTGACCATTTCGCAGATAAATCAGCAAATCAAACCGGCGCTGATTTCCGTTTACCATTATTTGTTTTTCTACCGCCATCAAAGATTCAGGATATTTTTTCTCTGTTTTTAAATATTGTATAAAATTCTGGCGCACCCATTCTTCAGGAGTTAAAACCACAAATTTTTTACGGACAGCATCGAAAATAAAAGATTTTTCATCTTCAACTTTTAATCTGAAATTATATTCCGGCAGATTTAATTTTTCCATCGTTTGAATGACTGTTTACAACAAACCAGTTTTTGCGAAAGCAATGTAAAAACTTACTTTTGCAGCCACACCAAATAAAAAGGTTATTACTTTTGTTCAAAGGTAAAAAAAATGGTTTCATGAAAACAAAAAAGGAGATAATCGACAATTGGCTACCTCGTTACACGGGCAAAAAACTGGAAGATTTCGGAATGTATATTTTGCTCACAAATTTTCAAAGTTACGTCGAAAAATTTGCCCATAAATTTAATGTCCCGGTGGATGGTGCCGACAAAAATATGCCAAGTGCAACAGCCGATGGAATAACCATGATTAATTTTGGGATGGGAAGCCCAAACGCAGCAACAATTATGGATTTGCTGGAAGCCTTAAAACCCAGGGCAGTACTTTTTTTGGGAAAATGTGGCGGACTGAAAAAGAAAAACAAACTTGGCGATTTAATACTTCCAATTGCTGCTATCAGAAACGAAGGAACCTCGAATGATTACATGCCACCTGAAATTCCTGCTTTGCCGGCATTTAACCTGCAACGTGCTGTTTCGCATATTTTACGAAACGAAGAGCAGGATTACTGGACAGGAGTTGTTTTCACAACCAACCGCCGGGTCTGGGAATTCGACACAAGGTTTAAAAAATACCTGACAAAAACCCGCGCCATGGCAATTGATATGGAAACAGCAACCTTGTTTACTGTTGGTTTTGCAAATCGAATTCCGACCGGTGCTCTTCTGCTTGTTTCTGATCAGCCAATGATTTCAAGCGGTGTGAAAACTGCTGCCAGCGACATAAAAGTTTCAACAGAATTTGTTGATTTACATATTGACACCGGAATAAAAGCACTTTTGGAAATTAAAAACAACGGACTTTCGGTAAAACACCTAAGATTTTAAAATGGATTTCGACCAGATTATTCAAAACCTGAAAAAGAATATCATCCACCCGATTTATCTGCTGCAAGGCGAAGAACCTTATTATATTGATGAAATTTCGAATTATATAGAAAAAAATTTATTGTCCGAAGCAGAAAAGGGTTTTAACCAAACTGTTTTTTACGGAAAAGATTCGAACGCAGTAACCATAGCCGAAAGTTGTCTTCGTTTCCCGATGATGGCACAACGGCAGGTAATTATTGTAAAAGAAGCGCAAAGTTTGGCGAAAATAGAAATTCTTGCGTCTTATGCCGAAAAACCGCTTGCATCAACTGTTTTGGTATTAAACTACAAATACAAATCCCTTGATTCGAGAACAAAATTTGCAAAAGCAATTAAGAAAAACGGGGTTGTTTTTACTTCAGAAAAAATAAAAGAATGGAAACTCCCCAACTGGATAGACAATTACCTCGCTTCACGTAATTTTACAATAACGCCGCAGGCTGCTCAGCTTTTAACTTCTTATCTTGGAGCTGATTTGGGAAAAGTCGCCAACGAACTCAACAAACTGATAATTGCAGTAAAAAACACAAACAAAATCACCCCCGATCACATTGAAAATAATATCGGGTTAAGTAAAGAGTATAATTTGTTTGAACTCCAAAATGCGCTTGGAGAAAGAAACATATTTAAAGCCAACCAAATCATTCAGTATTTTGGTGCAAATCCAGCAACAAACCCCATTCAACGAACAATTCCAACACTTTTTGGTTTCTTTTCAAATATGTTTGCATATCATTTTTTAAAAGACAAATCAGAAGGAAATGTTGCTTCCCAGTTGGGAATGCATCCGTTTGCAGCAAAAAATGTAATTAGCGCTGCAAAAAAATATACACCAACGAAGCTGTACGAAATAATTGGAATTTTACGTGAATATGACATGAAAAGCAAGGGTTTTGATACTTCGGGAGCCGTGAGTACAGGTGATTTACAAAAAGAAATGATTTTTAAAATACTGCATTAAATGATAACATACTTTATAATAGCTGTCACCGGACTGGTTTCGTACCTGGCTTTTCAAAACCACGATTTAATGGACAAATTGCAGTTTAACGCTGCAAAAGTCGTTCATCAAAAACAATATTACAGGTTAATTTCTCACGCTTTTGTACATGCAGGCTGGTCGCATTTAATTGTAAATATGTTTGTTCTCTATTTTTTTGGCCGGGGTATCGAACAATATTTTGACTATTATTTCGGAAACCGGACAACTGCCTATTTTTTACTGCTCTACTTTGGAGGAATTCTTGCTTCCAATCTTTGGAGTTTAATAAAACACCAGAATAATTATTATTACAACGCTGTTGGTGCTTCGGGTGCGGTTTCAGCTTTGCTTTTCGCATTTATCTTTTTCAATCCATGGGAAAAACTCTACTTTTTTGGAATACTTCCAATCCCTGGAATCTTATTTGCAGTTGGCTATCTTTTTTATTCATACCAAATGAGCAAAAAAAGCAATGATAATGTTGCTCACGATGCGCATATTTTAGGTGCAATCTTTGGTTTTATTTTCCCCGTTCTCCTAAAACCACAACTTTTCACACAGTTTATCGATCAGTTATTTTCGTTTTTGTAAAAAATTATCAATTGCGGATTATGCCGAATTACTCGTTTGGCTAAAAACATTTCCGTGACCATCTGTGAAATCTGTGGTCAACAAAACCCTAAAAACCTTGTTGTGTAATATAAAAACATACATTTGCGAACTATTTAAAAATCTCTCTGCGAAATATCCAAACGAATATTTTTCCCGGAAAAACAAAATTAAAGCATGTTATTTAAAGACTTAAATATTATTGACCCCATTCTGAAAGCACTTATTGACGAAAATTACACTGAACCAACATTGATACAGGAAAAGGCAATTCCGGTTATTCTTGACGGGAAAGACGTTTTGGGAAGCGCACAAACCGGCACTGGAAAAACAGCTGCCTTTGCAATTCCAATTTTACAGCACCTGTATAACAGACGCAGGGACCACAACAGGTCGCAAAACATTAAAACACTGATAATAACCCCGACACGCGAACTTGCTATTCAAATTGGAGAAAGTTTTTCAACTTATGGAAAATTTACCGGGATACGGAATACAGTAATTTTTGGAGGAGTAAAACAAGCATCACAAACTAATGCCTTACGGCACGGAGTTGATGTGTTAATTGCTACGCCCGGAAGGTTGCTCGATTTAATGGACCAGGGTTATGTGAGGTTAAATGATATTGAATATTTTGTTTTGGATGAAGCAGACCGCATGCTCGACATGGGCTTTATTCATGATATCAGAAAAATAATTGCAAAACTTCCGCATAAACGTCAATCGCTCTTTTTCTCTGCAACAATGCCGGGAAATATCGTTGAGCTTTCAAGAAAAATATTGCAAAATCCAGTAAAAATTGAGGCCACACCAAGTGCCACAACGGCTGAAACGGTTCAGCAGTATTTATATTACACAAACAAATCGACTAAAAAGGATTTGCTGGAATATATTTTAAATGACCAGCAAATTTCGCAGGTTTTATTGTTTTCGAAAACAAAGCACGGCGCCGATAAAATTACGCGAAACCTAAAACAAAAAAATATAAAAGCCGCGGCCATTCATGGCGACAAAGGTCAAAACCAGCGGCAAAAAGTTTTACAGCAATTTAAAAATGGCGAAATACGTGTTTTGGTTGCAACCGATATTGCAGCCCGTGGAATTGATATCGACAAACTTAAATATGTTATCAATTATGATATTCCAAATATTTCGGAAACCTATGTTCACCGCATCGGAAGGGCAGGACGTGCCGGCGAGGAAGGCATTTCAATTTCAATTTGCGAACCGGAAGAAATTGGATATGTAAAGGAAATCGAAAAACTAATTAACCAAAAAATTGAACTGGTTAGCGAAAATCCTTTCCCGCAAACCGAAAAGCCGATGACAAAAAATGAAAAGGCTGAATGGGAAAAAGAAAAAATTAAAAGAAAAAAGGAGTTTTTCGCAAACCGAAACAACAATTCAGTACATACAAAATCGTTCAGTTATTCACGAAACGGGAAATAATTTGAAAGGACAAAAAAAGAACCGTTCTCTTTTAAAAGAGAACGGTTCTTTCGAATAAATAAGAATCTACTATTTTGATTCTATGTCAATCCCCTGCAGATGAACATTTTTAACCGCCCTGCCCGACGGATCAGCATTATTCTGAAAAGATGCATCCCATGCCAAAGCTTCGGCGGTGCTGCAGGCTATTGATGGTACCGACGGCACACACAATGCTGCCTGATCTGATGGGAAATGTTCGCTAAAAATTGTCCGGTAATGGTATTCTTCCTTGCTCATTGGCGGATTAATCGGGAAGCGGTATTTTGCGTTTTTCATCATTTCATCAGATACATTATCGCTTGCAACTTTTTTCAAAGTGTCAATCCAACCGTAACCAACACCATCCGAAAACTGTTCTTTTTGTCTCCAGGCAATACTTTCAGGAATTTGATCTTCAAAAGCTTTTCGTAAAGGCCATTTTTCCATCCGGCCATTTTTTGCCATTTTTTCCTCAGGATTAAAACGCATTGCCACGTCCATAAATTCCTTGTCGAGAAATGGTACACGACCTTCAACACCCCACGCTGCAAGTGTTTTATTTGCCCGTAAACAATCATACAAGTTCAGGCGTCCAACTTTGCGGACACTTTCTTTATGAAATTCTTCGGCATTTGGCGCTTTGTGAAAATACAGGTAACCGCCAAATATTTCATCGGCTCCTTCGCCCGATAAAACCATTTTTATTCCCATTGATTTTATAAATCTCGCGAGCAAATACATTGGCGTTGATGCACGGATTGTTGTAACATCATACGTTTCAATATGATAAATAACATCACGGATTGCATCAAGCCCCTCCTGAATTGTATAATGAATTTCATGGTGAATGGTGCCAATTTCATCAGCAGCTTTGCGGGCTGCAGCCAGATCGGGAGAACCTTCGAGCCCAATCGCAAACGAATGCAACTGCGGCCACCACGCTTCTTTCTGATCGTTGTCTTCAACTCTTTTACCGGCAAATTTCTTGGCAAGTGCCGAAGTTATTGTTGAATCAAGTCCACCTGACAATAAAACACCGTATGGAACATCAGACATCAACTGTCGGTGAACTGCCGCTTCAAGGGCATCCTTCAAATCTTCGATACTTGCAGGATTGTCCTTCACATTTTCATATTCCGTCCATTCGCGGTTATGCCAACGTTTCAGTTCACCGTCTTTACTATAAAAATAATGTGCCGGTGGAAATTCCTCCATTTTTTTACAATGACCTTCAAGCGCTTTTAATTCAGAAGCTACATAATAATTTCCAAATTCGTCCCAGCCATGGTAGAGTGGAATAATCCCAATGTGGTCGCGGGCAATTAAAAATGCATCTTCTTCTTCATCATAAAGTGCAAAACCGAAGATGCCATTCATGTCATCCAGAAATTTTTCCTTTTTGTCGCGATATAGTGCCAGAATAACCTCACAGTCTGATCCCGTTAAGAATTCATATTTGCCTGCATATTGATTTCGTATTTCGCGATGATTATATATCTCGCCATTTACCGCCAAAACAAGTTTTTTGTCTTTACTGTAAAGTGGTTGCCCACCCGATTCGGGGTCAACAATCGAAAGCCTTTCATGAGCCATAACAGCTTTATCTCCACAATATATCCCTGACCAGTCGGGCCCGCGATGCCGAATTTTCTTCGACATTTTCAAAACCTTTGGCCTCAACTCCTGCGCATTTGTCTTTAAATCGAAAACACAAACAATTCCACACATACCTTATAATTATATTCTTTTAAATTCTGATTGAATAATTGTGCGACAAAAATAATCAAGATGCTCATACCTGCAAATATATTCTGACATTTTTCTATTATTAATAAATTTTACATTACAATAAACAATCAATTTTTATAATTTACAATCATTTGTCAAATGATTGTATTAATAATAACCCTTGTTTTTCATACCCCTAAAAAATAATTTTTGCCTTTTACGAGAATTGTCCCCCGTTAAAAAATCGACCTCATTTTAAAAACCTTCATTTTTTTGGGTAAAACTTAAAAAATGAATATTTGAAAAAAATAATTTGGTGAAAGTTGGAAAAAAATCAAATTTTATAAAAACGCTCAAAAAGATCCACTTTCTATAAATCTTTCAATTTTGAAAAATCACAAACTTCAACCCGAATATTTATCCATTTGTTTCTTATTTTAGCCAAATATCAACAAAAACGCTAATCACTTTGTATGCTAATTGATTCTACTAAAAATACCGGTGAAAAAACCATGGACGGCAAATCGTTGAATATTACTGAAGATCTGATTTCAAAATTAAAAGAAATTATCCCGGGCGTTTTTTCTGAAAACAAACTGAATATTGAACAGTTTAAAAGGTTACTGGGAGAAAATGCCGATGTTAATTCAGAACACTTTCAACTTTCATGGGCAGGAAAAAATGAGGCATACAGAACATTGCAAACACCGAGCACGAGTACATTGTGTCATGACTTAAAACTTTCAGAGAATTGGGAAACTACTAAAAACCTGTTTATTGAGGGAGAAAACCTTGAAGTTTTAAAAGTCCTGCAAAAGTCTTACTTCGGAAAAATTAAAATGATAACAATCGACCCGCCATATAACACAGGTAACGATAGTTTTATATATCCCGATAAGTTCGCAGAAACAAAAGCTGAATATTTAAAGAGACTTGGAGACAAGGATGTGGCAGGTTTCCTGATAAAAGAAGGATTGTTTAAATCCAACAAAAAGGAAAACGGTCATTTTCATTCCAACTGGTTATCGATGATGCTTCCCCGTTTGTTTATTGCCCGAAATCTGCTTAGAGAGGACGGAGTACTTTTTGTGTCTATTGATGATAATGAAGCATATACACTAAAACTTCTGCTTGACGAAATATTTGGAGAGGAAAATTTTCTTGGCAATATTATCTGGAACTCAACCAAATCAGTAACCAACACTGCCCTTCTTTCGGTCAGCCACACCCACAATCTTGTTTATTTTAAGAATTTGGAATATCACAAAAAAAACAGGTTTGAATTCAGGTTGCCCGACACTCCGGCAGGTTTCGAAAATCCTGACAATGATCCGCGTGGCCCCTGGAAGGCAGATCCTTTTCAGGTTGAAGGTGAAAGGCCAAATCAATTGTATAAAATAACAAATCCAAAAACGGGTAATGAATACGTTCCAAATCCAGGTTGCAGCTGGAAAAATGATTACAATAAATTTCAGGAATTATTGGAAGATAACAGAATAGTATTTGGATCGACAGGTGAAGCTGGCCCGCAACGAAAAAGATTTTGGTCGGAAGCAAAGGAAAGAGGCAGGGTTGCCAAATCGTTGTGGATTGATGTTGATACAACCTCAAATGCTACGTCATATCTGGAATCGTTGGTTGGCAAAAAAGTCTTTACAAATCCAAAACCTGTTGATTTAATTCAGCGGTTTATACAACTAGGAACTTACAATGAAAATGATATTGTACTTGATTTTTTTGGCGGTTCGGGAACCACGGCAGAAGCAGTGCTCAAACAAAATCTTGCTGACAATAAGAAGCGTTCATTCATATTTGTAACACTTCCTGAAATTATTGACGACACTACCCAGGCAGGGAAAAATGCAAAATCACTCGGCTGTGAAACCATTTCAGAGGTTGCCCGGCTGAGAATTGTAAAAGCAATTGAAAAAATTAAGAAAGAAAATAACCCGGCGAAAACAGTAAAACAAGAAACCGACCTGTCGAAACAGGACTTAGGTTTTAAATTCTTTTCCTGCACCGCTTCCAACTTCAAAATATGGAGAAGCGATGAAATTAAAAATAAAGCCGATTTGTTAAAGCAAATTTCATTTTTTGACAAAGCTGAAAAAGATGGCGCCAATGAACTGGACATTGTTTTCGAAATAATTATAAAAAACGGGTTAGACCTGAATTCAATGATTGACAAAATTGAAATTGGTGAACTATATTTTTATAATATCAATTCTTTTTCACTTTTGATTGCAACAAACGGAATGAACATTGAAAGCGCCAGACAACTACTCAGATTTCAACCAAAAACAATTATTTGTCTCGATTCGCACTTTAAAAACCAGGACAGTTTAAAAACCAACCTCCAACTACTTTTTGAAGACTCCGGCATAACTTTTAAAACCATTTAACAATGCCGAAAGGATCAAAACCAATAAGAAAAACTGATGATAGTGCAATGTCGCTCCTGTATGATATATTCGGCAGCAATGCTTCGGAAATTACCGATATAGACAGTTACTACCACCTGAAAAACAAGTATATTTTTTTGGAGTTTTTGAAAGTTGAATCTGATATTGAAAACTTCAATCCAAATGAAAATTGGCAAATGCTTAAACATAAAATTGTTTTTGTATAGGAATTTGTTTCAAAGGCCGGGGGAGTTTTGTGGTTAATTACTTACAATCATCCAAAATCGGTATTCAAACTATTCAAAGTATTTTCGGCAGATCATGAAAATATTACATTTTCGCAAAAGCTAAACTTCAGTTTTGCCGAGTTTAAAACGTGGTTTCAATTGTTAAATTCTGAAGTTCTAAAAAGTTAACTGATGATTGAAAATGAAGCAGTAAAATTTGACGATGAAGTAAAAGCTTTGATAATTGACGCTTTAGACGGAAATAAAACCGGCGGCGGAGACATTGATGCTCTATTCAAAACAAAAGATGGTTTTATTATTATTGAGTTTTTGCGATGCATAAAAGTCAGGCCTTTTGAAAGTCATCCAAACAGATACTGGGATTATAGTTTGGCCAAAACCGGTAACAAAAACAAATTTATTGCACTTTGGAATATTGCAAAAAAAACCGGCAGCAGATTAATTCTTGTTAATTATGAAGATAGCAGGGAACAATTTAAAA
This sequence comes from Draconibacterium sp., assembly GCA_035391305.1. Lineage (GTDB taxonomy): Bacteria > Bacteroidota > Bacteroidia > Bacteroidales > Prolixibacteraceae > Draconibacterium. The sequence continues at coordinate 32,479 of DAOPKR010000004.1, read as the reverse complement.
CTATTGAAATAACCGGGTTGAGCGATTCAGAAAAAATTTATGATGAAATTTCAACTGAAATGAACTTTGAGCAATTTAAAGTGTGGTTTAAAAATTTGACTGGTAACAGTGAAAGATAAAAATCAATGAAATTACAATTCGACAAAAATCAACATTATCAGCTAAAAGCCATACAATCGGTTATTGATTTGTTTGACGGTCAGCCGGCTTTACATTCAGATTTTGAATTTTCATTTGATAATAAAAATAACGGCAGCATTCAGTTCAACGATGCCGGTGTTGGCAACAAACTAGTGCTGACAGAAGATGAATTGCTGGTCAACCTGAATAAAGTTCAGAGAGAAAACGAACTTCGTGAAGATGAAATTTCAACAACAATCGAAAAAATCCGGTACAGCGAATATTCGACTTTCAAAGAAAAAATACCCGAAAATTCAATTACTGCAGGTTTTCCAAACTTCTCGGTTGAAATGGAAACCGGCACTGGAAAAACGTATGTTTATCTCCGTTTGATTTATGAATTGAGCAAAGTTTATGGTTTCAAAAAGTTTGTTATTGTTGTACCTTCTGTTGCAATTCGCGAAGGAGTAGTTAAAAGCCTTCAAATAACATTTGGCCATTTTCAGGAAATCTACAATAAACTGCCTGTAGAATACAGAGTTTACGACGCATTCCGCATCACCGAACTCGACAAATTTGCAAAAAGTAACACAATCCAGATTCTTGTAATAAATATCGATTCGTTTGCCAAAGATGCCAATATTATCAACCAGTTACGCGAATCAGGCATAAAACCAATTGAATATATTCAGAAATCAAATCCAATTGTAATTATTGATGAACCGCAAAATATGGAAACCGATATTCGAAAGCGGGCGGTTAGCAATCTAAATCCACTTTTTACACTGAGATTTTCGGCTACACATAAAAACCTTTATAACCTTGTTTACAAACTCGACCCTGTAAAAGCATACGAACTTGGTTTGGTAAAACAAATCGAAGTCGATTCAGTAGTTACAAAAAACGAAAATCCCGGTGCATTTATAAGTGTCGATAGTTTCCGAATAGCTAAAAATTCAATTTCGGCCAAAATCTCAATTTTTATAAATGAAAAAAGTGGCGTCGTAAAAAAACAGTTAACCGCAAAAGTTGGCGATGATTTGTATGTACTTTCAAAAAATCGGGACATATACAGCGGGAAATATGTCATAAACGAAATAAATACGAAAAACCAATTCATAGAATTTTCAAACGGACAAAAGGTTTACCGCGGCCAGGCTGTTGGGGGACTTACCGATCAGATTTTGCGTGAAATGGTGGATGCAACAGTTGAAAACCATTTCAAAAAAGAAAAAGAACTGAAAGGAAAAGGAATAAAAGTACTGTCTGTTTTTTTTGTTGACAGAGTTGCCAATTATCGTCAGTATGATGATTTGGGAAATCCGAATCAGGGAAAATTTGCGGAGTGGTTTGAAAAAAGCTACACCAGGTGGCAAAATATGCCTGACTATAAAGGATTACTATCATACAGGGCAAATGATGTTCATGATGGTTATTTTAGTCAGGACAAATCGGGTAAGCTAAAAGATTCAAAAGAAACCAATTCAACTAAAGCAGATGACGAAACTTATAGCTTAATCATGCGCGATAAAGAGCGCCTGCTTGATGAAAAAGTTCCGCTACGTTTTATTTTCAGCCATTCTGCTTTGCGCGAAGGGTGGGACAACCCGAATGTTTTTCAGATATGCACACTGAATGAAACCAGATCGGAAGTAAAAAAGCGACAGGAAATCGGGCGAGGCTTGCGTTTGTGTGTCGATCAAACGGGTACACGAATTATTGACCGTTCGGTAAACCGTTTAACAGTTATTGCCAATGAAGCGTATGAATCGTTCTCAAAATCGCTGCAAAAAGAAATTGAAGAAGATTGCGGAGTAAAATTTGAAGGCAGAATTAAAAATGCCCGCGCCAGAACAAAAGTTTTTCTTAAAAACAAATGGAAAGAAGATGAGCTTTTTCTTGAACTTTGGGATAAAATTCGAACCAAAACAGAATATAAAGTCAATTTCAGCACTTCTGAGCTTATTGAAAAATGTGTGTCGGCATTAAAAAATATGCCAAAAATTGAACGGCCGGTAATATACCGGGAAAAGAATCTGGCCGGATTCATGCGCGATTCCAACGGACAACTACTTGAATTAAGTGGTGAATTAAAGAATTCAGAAGAAAAAATTATTGTAGTTGCCAAATATGATATTCCCGATTTGGTTGCCTATATTCAATCAAAAACTGAATTAACCCGCAACACAATTACTGAAATTATTCTCCGGTCAAACCGACTTGACGAAATTTTCATTAACCCGCAGCTTTTTATGGACAATGTGGTGCATTTGATAAATGATGAATTGGAACAGATTAAATTTAAAAACATTCAATACGAAAAAGTTGACAGGCAATTTTATGATTTGGAAATTTTTGAATCGGGCGAGAAAGATCAATACCTTGACAACCTGATTGAGGTGAAAAATCAGACAAAAACACTTTACAATTATATTGAAGTTGATGCTTTAAACTACCTTGAAAAACAATTTGTCTTTGATTGTGAAACAAGTGACGAAATTCTTTTTTATATAAAGCTGCCACGAACTTTTGTTGTAAAAACCCCTGCAGGTGCATATAAACCGGGTTGGGCATTAATTAAAAAAAACAATGGAGGAAAAGCCAGAACTTACTTTGTTGCCGAAACCAAAGATCCAAAAGCTGTTAAAAACAATACTTTACAAAGAGAAAGTATGAAAATCATCTGCGCTGAAAAACATTTTGAAGCTGTTGAAAATGTAAATTATCAATTTGTCAGTTCGGTGAACGATTTAAAAGTGTAATTATTTTTGTCTAAGTAAAGTGCGTTCAATCAACCCAAAATTCCATATTCTCCTATTTTTATTGGCATTAACAAAACCTGAAATCACAAACTTCCGGTAGTTTTACCACTCCATCCATCCTAACGGTATCTGAAATAATCCGATGGGAGTTTGTTTGACAATATAAAATGTATTTAAACAGAAAAGGGTTTCAGAAATTTGTATTCTTAAACCCTTTTGTTTACAGTAGCGAGAGCGAGACTTGAACTCGCGACCTCGTGATTATGAAATATGAGATTTTTGGTTTTATATGGTTTTATGTGATTTTATATGGTCTGAAAGTCAGATAATTACAAAATTTTGAGTATATTTGGATTCATAAAAATACAAAATTTGAGTGCAAATTGAGTGCAAATATTTGAGCCATGAATACCAATGTAGTTATTACACAAGACAGGCGCAGAGCCAGAAAGGACGGTTCTTATCCCATAATCTACCGTTTGAGCCATAATCATTTGACCATCCCGATTTCGTCCGGTTACGCCGTTCCGAAAGAAGCCTGGGACGGAAAATATGAAAAAATCAGGCCGGGCTTTAAAGGAATTGAGAACGTTACCCGCGTGAATAATCTCCTTCAAAAAACACGGAGCAAATACATGGATGTTATTACTCAGCTTAAGGATAAAGGGGAGATTTCCTTTTTATCGATTAATGACATCAAAGAAAGACTAGTTCAGGCTCCTTCGGATATGACCTTTTTTGACTATACCCAAAAGCAGATTGATGCCCAAAAGAGGCAAGGACGTTTGGGCAATGCCCGGAGCTACGAAAACACGCTACGGGAAGTGAAGAATTTCCGAAAGGAAAAGGATATCGCTTTTACTTCATTGAATTACAGCTTTCTTAAAAAGTTTGAAGCCTCGTATCTCAATAGGGGGCTTAGTGAAAACGGTTTGGCCGTTCACATGAGAACCATTCGGGCAATCTATAATAAAGCCATCAAGGACAAGGTAGTCGAAAAGGAAGCCTACCCGTTTGAACGTTATTCCATCAAAACCAAGCCGACCAAAAAACGGGCGATTTCCCTCGGTGCCATTCAAAAGATTGTGGCACTGACATTCGAAGAAGATAATCCGCTCTTTGATGTACGGAATATGTTCTTAATGAGTTTTTACCTGATGGGCGCCCCGTTTGTTGACCTGGTGTTTCTAAAACGCTCGAATATTATTGATGGCAGAGTTCAATATAAACGGCAAAAGACAGGACGGTTTTATGACATCAAAATATCCGAGAACCTTATGCCAATTATGAATTACTATCTGAAAGACAAGAAACCGGATGAATTCCTACTACCCATTATCAAAAGGGAAAAGCCATCCGACCAGTACAAGGATTTTCTCTGGGCGCAAAAACGCTATAATAAACGGCTTAAAGAGATTGCAAAGCTTGCTGGCATTGAAGAAAAGCTGACTTCCTATGTATCCCGGCACTCGTTTGCCTCGATTGCCAATAACATGGCTATCCCGGTCACGGCCATTAGTGAAATGCTCGGCCACCAGAAATTGACGACAACGCAGGTTTATCTGGCCGGATTATCCAAAGATACGATTGACAGCTATAATGAAAAGATAATTACAGGAGGTTGAGAAAAGCGGTTGAATACCGCTTTTTTTGTTTCATGTTGAGCTTGTTTTTTATCAAGTTATGTCACATAATCTCATGTAAAGTAGTATTTTTATGATTTCCCGTTTTCGAAATTTGCTAATGAGTAAAAACACACGCAACCTAATAAATTGACAACTGAACAAAAGGTTACCTTCAATCAAAAGGCAACCCTGTTTTTTTTAAGCCTAAAAAATGAAGAACGAAAAACTGACAAGAAAAGAAATTATTGATAACCGCTTGAAAAAGGCCGGTTGGATTGTTGGTGACCGTTCACAAGTAATTGAAGAATTTGATATTATAGTTGACAGCAACTTAGCAAAAGATGCGCCAACTCCTTACGCCGGTCATCAATACAGTGATTACGTTCTACTAGGTAAAGATGGAAAACCGTTAGCTGTTGTGGAGGCAAAAAAAACTTCAGTGGATGCAGCGATTGGACGAGAACAAGCTAAACAATATTGCCACAATATTCAGAATTCACTGGGAGGTGAACTTCCTTTTTGTTTTTATACTAACGGGCACGACATTTACTTCTGGGATTTGGACAATTATCCACCTAAAAAGATTTATGGATTTCCGACCCGTGATGATTTAGAGCGATATGCATACATTCGGGCGGCTCGAAAACCACTGGCGGGAGAACTTATTAATACCAAAATCGCAGGGCGTGACTATCAAATCCGTTCTATCCGCGCCGTGATGGAAGCTATTGAAAGGCGAAAACGGAAGTTTTTGTTGGTAATGGCGACTGGTACGGGAAAAACCAGAACTTGCATTGCTTTTACAGATGCTTTAATGCGAGCAGGTTGGGCTGAACGGGTTTTATTCCTTGTTGATAGGATTGCTTTGCGCGACCAAGCATTGGAAGCCTTTAAGGAACATTTGCCCAATGAACCACGATGGCCTAAGCAAGGAGAAAAGGAAATTGCGACAGATAGGCGGGTTTATGTTTCCACGTATCCGACCATGTTGAATATAATAAGGAACGATAAAAACAGTCTTTCGCCTCATTTCTTTGATTTGATTGTAGTGGATGAAAGCCATCGAAGTATTTACAACACATATCAGGAAATTCTGGAATATTTTAATTCAATAACCCTTGGATTAACGGCAACGCCAACGGATGTTATTGACCATAATACGTTTGAGTTATTTGAATGTGAAGATGGTGTTCCTACTTTTGCTTATTCTTATGACGAGGCTGTATCTCATATCCCGCCCTATTTATGCAATTTTCAGGTAATGAAAATTAAGTCCAAATTTCAAGGGGAGGGAATAAATAAGCGAACAATTTCTTTGGAAGACCAACAAAAGCTGATTCTGGAAGGTAAAGAAATTGAGGAAATAAATTATGAAGGTACTGACCTGGAAAAGAAGGTTATTAATCGGGGAACAAATGCTCTGATTGTTCGTGAATTCATGGAAGAATGTATCAAGGACGCAAGCGGTGTTTTGCCCGGCAAGACAATATTCTTTTGTATTAGCAAAGCTCATGCAAGGCGGATTGAAGAGATATTTGATTCACTTTATCCAGAATACAAGGGGGAGTTGGCTAAGGTTCTGGTTAGTGAAGACCCGAGAGTTTACGGCAAGGGCGGATTGCTTGACCAATTTAAACACAATGATATGCCTCGTGTAGCTATTAGTGTGGATATGCTGGATACTGGAATTGATGTTCAAGAACTGGTCAATCTCGTATTTGCGAAACCCGTTTATAGTTATACAAAATTCTGGCAAATGATTGGCCGGGGAACGCGATTGCTTGAGCCTAAGAAAATAAAGCCGTGGTGTGCGGAAAAGGATGTTTTCCTTATTCTTGACTGTTGGGATAATTTCGAATATTTCAAATTGAATCCAAGAGGTAAAGAACCAAAACAACAAATTCCATTGCCTGTTCGGTTGTTTGGTGCGCGATTAAGTAAGATTGGAGAAGCTCAGAACCAGAATGAAGTGGAAATTGCAGCAAAGGAAATTGAAAAGCTTAAAAAGCAGATTGCCACTTTACCCAGTAAATCGATAGTCATCATTGATGCGCAGAATGATATCCAACGTATGGAAGATGACAACTTTTGGATTAATCTTACCTCGGATAAAATTGAATATTTGGATACCGTTATTAAGCCTTTATTTCGAACTGTTTCAGATACGGATTTTAAGGCCATGCGATTTGAAAAAGATATTGTCGAAGTATCTTTGGCGCGATTGCAAAAGGACGAAGAAAAATACGAGACTATTAAGGAAAGCATAATTGAAGAAGTTGGTGAGTTGCCTTTAAGCGTCAATATTGTTGCCAGGCAAGAGGCGTTAATTAGAAAAGCACAAACTAATCATTTTTGGGCAACGATTGATGAAGATAAATTTGACGAACTGATTGAAAAAATTGCACCGTTGATGAAATACAGGGAAGCAGTCATAACACTTCCACCTGCAAAATATAACTTGAAAGATATTGTATCTGAAAAGGAATTTATAGAATTCGGTCCGCAGCACGAAGCGTTAAGTGTGGCAAAATATCGTGAATTGGTTGAGCAGAAAATCAATGAATTGGTATTGTCGAGCCCGGCATTGCAAAAACTGAAGCAGGGATTGGAGCTTACGCCACAGGAAATTGAAGAACTGGCAGAGGATTTACACAATGAACACCCACATATAACGATAGATTTACTTCGCAAGGTCTATAGTCATCGCAAAGCCCAGTATGTTCAATTCATAAAACATATCCTGGGGATTGAATTGTTGGAAAGTTTTGAGGAAACCGTTTCAAAAGCTTTTGACGAGTTTTTGACCAGACATAGTTATTTGACCAGTCGCCAGTTACAGTTTCTGGATTTGCTTAAAAATTATGTGATAGAAAAAGGTGAAATTACCAAACGTAACCTGATTGAATCACCCTTTACAATGATTCACCCGGAAGGCGTGAGAGGCATTTTCAATGCAAATGAGATTGATGAAATTCTTGAATTAACTAAAAAGGTACTTGCGGCATAATGAAAATGGGTGAATTAAAATGGACTAAATGGAAGCCAATGCCTTCTCCTGAAAATTGCAGAAATATCGAAGGTCCTTCCGGGCCCGGTGTATATCAGATTAAAAACAAAAAAACAAATGAATATATTCAATTCGGGGAAAGCGTGGCCTGTCAAAAAAGGATGAAATCCTTTTTTCCAAAACCGTATGGTGTAGGAACCAGAAACAATGAAAGTAAACGAATTTATATACTTGGAAATTGGCAGAATTTAGAATACCGGACGCTTAGTGTAGATTCAAAAGAAGAAGCCGTATCCATTGATAGGTATTTAAAATCACTCAATATTCATAAGTTTAATACATAAAGAAAGAAAATAGAATGTTGCAAAATAATAGCACATTAAAGTCATTGATAGAAAAGCTTTGGCAGAACTTTTGGGAAGGCGGTATTGCCAATCCCTTGACGGCCATTGAGCAAATAACCTATTTGCTATTTATGAAACGTTTGGACGATTTGGAAGCCAAACGTGAACGGGACGCAGACTTTACAGGCGAAACCTATAATTCCCGTTTTAAGGGAACATTTACATTGCCGGGAAGTGACCAAACCATCAATAAAAACGAATTGCGATGGAGTGTGTTTAAACACAAACCGGCTGACGAAATGCTCTTACACGTGCAAACCAAAGTATTCCCTTTTATGAAGACTTTGAATGGTGAAACGTCCGCCTTTACAAAGCATATGGAGAACGCGGTTTTTATTATGCCTAAAGCAAGCTTATTAGTGTCTGCAATAAATGTGATTGAAGATATCTTTAAGGAAATTGAACGCGATGCAACCGAAGGAGGACAAGCTTTTCAAGACATACAGGGGGATGTTTATGAAATGTTGCTTTCTGAAATAGCAACGGCGGGAAAGAACGGCCAATTCCGTACCCCGCGACATATCATCAAGCTGATGGCAGAACTGGTTGAACCGCAACTTGGACAACACATTGCCGACCCCGCGTGTGGTACTGGTGGTTTCTTACTTGGTGCATATCAGTATATCTTGAGTGATTTGGTACGAAAAAAAGAGCCGAAGAAATTGGTGACCGATGAAGATGGTTTTGAGCGGGCCGCCATTAGTGCAATCCTAACTAAGGAAGTCAAAGAAATTCTTGACCAAAGCTTTTCTGGTTACGATATAGATACGACAATGGTTCGCCTGGGAATGATGAACCTGATGATGCACGGCATTGACGAACCCCTAATTGATTACAAAGACACGCTAAGTAAAAGTTATAACGAAAAAGGTCTTTACGATGTAATCATGGCAAATCCGCCCTTTACGGGAAATATCGATAAAGGCGATATAAATGAGAGCCTTCAATTACCCACTACAAAAACGGAATTGCTGTTTGTCGAACGCATTTTTCACATGCTTAAAATGGGCGGTACGGCAGCGGTAATCGTGCCGCAAGGCGTACTATTTGGTAGCGGCAAAGCATTCAAAACATTGCGCCAGACGCTTATTGAAAAAGCCGAGTTAAAAGCGGTTATTGCCATGCCAAGTGGCGTATTCAAACCTTATGCCGGGGTTGCAACTGCTATTTTACTGTTTACCAAAGGCGGCGAAACCAACAAGGTTTGGTTTTACGGCATGGAAAACGATGGTTATAGCCTTGATGATAAACGCAACAAAACTGCCGATAGCGATTTACTGGATATTGTAAAAAGTTACAAAGCCCGTAAAACAGAAAAAGACAACGACCGCAAAGCCAAATACTTTTTTGTCCCTAAAACTGAAATTGAAGAAAACGGTTACGACCTGAGCTTTAGCAAGTACAAGGAAGAAGTTTACGAAGAAGTGGTTTACGAAATACCTGATGTAATTATTGGCAAGCTGGAAAGCATCGAAAGTGAGATTGGTAAAGGGTTAGCGGAATTAAAAGGTTTGATGTAATGAAATTACCAATAAAGAAATTAATAACTGATAAAATAACTGGTGAATGGGGTAATGAATCACCAGATGGGAAAGGTTGTAAAGTATTACGAACAACTAATTTTACAAATATTGGAATAATTGATTTTGAAAATGTTGTTGTACGAGATATAGATGAGAAGAAAGTTACCCAAAAACATTTAAAATTTGGTGATATAATAATTGAAAAATCTGGAGGCAGCCCAAAGCAGCCAGTAGGTAGAGTAGTTTTTTTTGAAGTTGACAATAACGAGAAATATTTGTGTAACAACTTTACATCTATACTCAGACCAAATTCATCTAAAGTTATTCCTAAATATTTATTTTATCAGCTCTATCAGCTTCACAATCGGGGTAAAACCTTGAAATATCAAAATAAGACAACAGGTATTATTAATTTAAAACTTGACAATTATTTAGAAGAAGAAATTGAAGTACCTTCAATCGAAACCCAACTCCACATCGCCAACATCCTTTCCAAAGCCGAAAGCCTCATAGCCCAACGCAAAGAAGGCGTCCGTCTACTCGATGAATATTTAAAATCGGTATTTTTGGAGATGTTTGGTGATAAAGAATATAGAAAAGAAAAGCTTGGGACGGTCACATATATACAATCAGGCCAGGTAAATCCAAATGAAAATCCATATTCTGAAATGTACCATGTTGGCGGTGCAAATATCGAAAGTAATACTGGAAAGATTTTTAATCTCAAAAAAGCTAAATCAGAAAATTTAATTAGTGGTAAATATTATTTTGAGGAAGATTTTATTTTATATAGCAAGATTCGTCCATATTTAAATAAGGTTGCTACTCCAGATTTTAAAGGGATATGCAGTGCTGATATTTATCCAATAAAACCAAATTCAGATTTATTAAAAAAGGATTACTTGAGGTTTGTATTAATGTCTGAAGAGTTTTTGACATATACAGCTTCACAATCGGACAGGACGAATATCCCTAAAGTAAATCGAAAAGCACTTGATAACTTTAATATATCAATACCACCAATTGAACTTCAAACCAAATTTGCTCAAATTGTAGAAAAAGCCGAAGCCCTCAAAGCACAATACCAACAAAGCTTACAAGAGTTGGAAAATTTGTATGGCAGTTTAAGCCAAAAAGCGTTTAAAGGTGAGCTAAGTATAAAAGATGAAAGTTTGTTAATGGCTGCGGAACCTGATGAAAAATACAAAAAGCTGGTATAATGCATATTTCAAAAATTCATATTGAGAATTTTAAAATCTTTAAAGGGTCTTTTAAGCTTCCTTTGAGTAATGGAATGAATATCCTTGTCGGTGATAATGAGGCAGGAAAGTCCACCATTATCGAGGCAATACACTTGGCTTTAAGTGGATTGTTCAATGGTAAATATCTAAAGAATGAACTGACACAATACCTTTTCAATAACGAAGTTGTTACCGAGTACATTCAGAATTTGGAGGAAGGTAATTCAGCGGCGGTTTTGCCGCATATTCTCATTGAAGTTTTTATGGAAGGGGATGATTTAGACGAGTTTTTGGGAGATGCAAGCTCAGAAAAGGCAGCAACAGGGTTTTTTCTAAAAATAGCGTTTGATGAGAGATTTCAACCGCAATACGAAAAATTGGTCAAACTTGGCGGGATTAAAACGCTTCCAATTGAATATTATAATATTACGTGGTCAAGCTTTGCTCGTGACGAAAGTATAACACCAAGGACAATCCCATTGAAATCTGCATTGATAGATTCTACCAGTAGTCGGTTTCAAAATGGTTCGGATATTTATATTTCTCATATCGTAAAAGAGTTTCTGGAATTGGATGAAATTGTCGAGGTTTCCCAGGCTCACCGGCGGATGAAGGAGTCATTTATGGATGAGCCTTCAATAATAAAAATCAACGAAAAGATAAAATCAGCGGCAAAAATTTCGGAAAAGAAAGTTGAATTGTCCGTTGAGCTTTCTTCAAAAAATGCATGGGAAAGCAGTTTGATGACATATTTGGAGGATATTCCATTTCACTTTATTGGGAAGGGTGAGCAAAGCATTGTAAAAACAAAGTTGGCGTTAGGGCATAAAAAGGCAAAAGAAGCCAACGTGATATTAATGGAGGAGCCGGAAAATCATTTGTCACATTCTAAACTCAATCAGCTCATTAGCGATATTAAATCCGGTAGTGCTGATAAGCAAATTATTGTTTCAACGCATAGCAGTTTTGTCGCTAACAAATTAGGTCTTGAAAATTTGATTTTTATAAACGACCTAAAAAGAACCGGTTTGAACGATTTATCTTACGATACCCAGAAGTTTTTTAAAAAATTGTCAGGTTACGACACATTGCGGTTAATTCTTTGCAAAAAAGCGATATTGGTTGAAGGAGATTCTGATGAGTTGGTAATTCAAAAGGCATTCCAAGTGAGTAATGACGGAAAATTACCCATTGAAAAAGGGATTGATGTTATTTCGGTGGGCACTTCATTTTTGCGGTTCTTAGAAATCGCTGAAAAACTGAATAAAGATGTTGTTGTGGTAACGGATAACGACGGTGATATTGAGGCTTTAAAGAAGAAATACGATAAATACTTGGGCGACAATAAAAAACAGTCAATTGAAATTTGCTTTGATGAAGATGTCGATACCGGCGAATTAGAAAAATTCAATTACAATACCTTGGAGCCTAAATTTTTAAAAGAAAACAGTTTGGAGAAATTGAACAAAGTTTTCGGTACTTCTTATGAAGATGATGATTCCATGCACTTATACATGAGGGCTCATAAAACAGAATGCGCCTTAAATATTTTTGATACCTCAGAAGAACTGTCGTTTCCGAAATATATACTTGATGCGATAAAACAGGATGTCCCATAATAAATTGATAATAGCAGCTGCAGGTTCGGGGAAAACAACCCATTTGGTAAATGAAGCACTTAAGATTAAGGATGGGAGGGTGCTAATTACCACTTATACACAAGCCAATGAAGCTGAAATCAGGAAAAAGATAGTTGAAATAAATAAATGCATTCCCGAGCATATTACTGTTCAAACATGGTTTTCATTCTTGTTAAAGCATGGAGTAAGGCCTTTTCAGGGAGTTTTATTTGAAAAGAAAATAAAAGGTTTGATTCTGGTAAATAGTCAATCTGGACTTAAAGGCCGTACAAGATATGGACAACCAATTTATTTTGGAGAAGAAAAAGAATTTGAACATCATTACTTCTCAAATGCCCTGAAGATTTATTCCGACAAACTTTCAAAATTTGTATTTCGATGCAATGAAAAAACGGAGGGTTGGGTAATCGATAGAATGTCAAAAATATATTCCCACATTTTTGTCGATGAAGTTCAGGATTTGGCCGGTTATGATTTAGAGCTGTTAAAACATCTTTTTGACAGTAACTCAAATGTTCTATTGGTAGGAGACCCCAGACAAGGTACCTATTCGACTAACACGGCTCCAAAAAACAAGAAATATAGAAAGGCGAATATTGAAAAATATTTTTTTGAGGATGATTCCATTCAAATAGAAACAGATAGGACTTCGTTACAAATCAATTATAGGAGTAATGCAGAAATTTGTAATTTGTCCAACAAACTCTTTCCGAACATGGTGGCAACTACATCCGGAAATCAGACAACTACCGGACATGATGGAGTGTTTTTTGTGAAAAAATCCGAGATTGCTTCTTATCTTAACAAATTTGAGCCAGTTCAATTAAGGGATACTAAAAGGACGGAAGTTCATACGGGTTATAGCGTAATGAATTTTGGAGAATCTAAAGGGCTTTCTTTTGATAGAGTTCTAATCTATCCGACTAAGCCATTTCTGGGGTGGTTGAACAACAATAACTCCGAATTAGCAGAGACAAGTCGTTCTAAAATATACGTCGCAATAACCAGAGCAAGATATAGTGTTGGGATTGTTATTGATGATTGATATAGTTAGCTGAATTTGACCTTCGTATTTTTTAAAACCTACCCTTGTACTAAGATGAATTATAGTAAAAAAGACCGCCGGCATTACCGGCGGTGAGGTTTCAGGGTGTGAAGGTAAGGTAAAACTGGTGTCAATAGGTCATTCTTAGTGCTTGTACGCGGGCAGGTCGGTCGTCAGCACGATTGTCATTTGCGGCCATGGGAATAACGGTTAGTTTCAAACCGAGGGATAATGCCCAACAGTATAGGTTGAAAGAGGTGGGGGTTCTTAAACCGCATTCCCATTTGCCTAAAAGCCTGTCGGCAATTCCCAATCGAGCGTTCAGTTCTTCCTGGGTGAGGTTTAAGTTTTGTCTTTGTTTTACTAATTCTTTGACGACATCCTTTAAATAATCTCGTCGGACATCATGGTTTTGAATAATAATACGCTTAATCATTGGACTCTCCTAAAATTCCTGGTTACCTATAGGAAAATGTTAAAACACTTTTGCGTTTTTGTTTACGCACAAACAATGCTGTAATTATTATGTAAATACTGATGGCTGTCAAGCGAACGATGTGATGCAGTGCAGAAATTATTTAATGAATACAATATCTTGTATTTATTAGTCGAATTTATATCAAAATCTATGATTGCCTAAATTCCTGTAAGAAAACGACTCGAGGTTGTAATTGAGTTTTCAGATTGGTGGAGTGAACGCGATTTTTTTAAGCCATTCATGTGATGTTTTCAGCAGGTGCCCGCGACCATATCTTGGCTTCGCTATACGGTGTCCCATCAGCTGGTCAATGACTTCTTCCGGTGCTTGAACATCCCGCAATCGGTCTTTGAACGTGTGACGAAGGGAATAGAGTGAATGTTTGGGTGTCGGGCAAAGATTATTGTTGCGGAAATACTTGTTAATCAGCGTTGATGCTGAATCGGCTTCTTTATAGCGATTAAAGCCATGGGGGGATTTCTGGAATGCTAAGAGAGCGGTTCCCACGAGCGGGATTTGCCGTTCGGAATGTCTTGTTTTGAGTTCCCGTTTTTCTTTGGGGCGTATCCAGATAAAGGGTATTTCAGTGTCAAGAAAAATGTCATCTTTTGTAAGTCCAATTAATTCAGCTTCACGTGCACCGGTATCCGCCATGGCATAAACCAACATTTGTGCTTCTTCATTAAGCCCTTCAAGGCCAGGGAGTAGTTTATCCTGAACATAAAACGCTTCAAAAGGCGGACGTGAATTATGAGACAGCTTAAAACGGGTACGAGAAAATAGTATTTCATCTTCGAATGGAATATCGTATGCATTGGCGACCGTTCGCAGTACATCACGCACATGTTGCATTTTTTTATTAGCCGTATCGGCCAATATTCCTTGTGATATACGTTCCAAAAGCCAGCGATGAAAAGTCAGAATATCTTTTCTGTCAATAGAGTTGAGGTCTTTATTACCTATCACTTCGATAAATTCATTGAAATGAAGTGTTCTGGGGCTTTTGTATTTCCTGATTTGATGCTCGGATTTGTTCGCGAATCTGTCAGCGCAATGTTCCCAAAACGTATCGAGGCAAGAACTTAGTAAGATGCTGTTTTGCTCCACTGTTCCAAGGAGGGCTTGCTCTACTTCTTTTTTCTGAAGATTTTGGGCTACAATATTAAGCCTGTCTGCAATCTCTTCGATACTTGAATTATCAATAATATCCGAAATGTCCTTATAGGCGTAACCATAGGCCTGGGCGATTGCAGAAAGCTTTTTGATATCCGATTCTTTGGCTTTCTTTCCTTGTTTTATCAGTGATTGCCAGAATTTTTTGTGTTGTTCTTCATAAACAACAGCCTTTTTCTGGGCTTCCGACTTATCTTTAGTTTTGAGGGATATGCGGATAAAGGTGCGATTATCATATTCCTTGAGATATTCTGGAACTCTTTTGTAGAAATAGTACCACCCATTTCGAACGATTAATCCCATTTATTGTATCCCGCTTTGTATCTCATAATGTAACACAAATTACAGTAACACGGAATATTGAGTGTGGCAAGTCAAAACTTAAATATTGCTTTAATTTGTTGTTATATATAGGAAAATGGCACAAAAAAACCAGCTAAAGAGCTGGTTTTTGTGGCATCCCCAAGGGACGCAAAAATCTGGATTGATAAATTATAATTATTTGATTTTTAAAAGAAATAAATTTATCGAAATTGCGGCATGTTAAAAATGTAACCCAAATTGTATCTCACTTTGTATCTCGAATTTGATGATTGTTGTCGTTAGCGACTTTAAGGATTCGAACCATTAATACCTGCTCCGATTTCATCTTTTCTATCTCTTTTTCAATTCGTTCAAACAATGGAATTAATTGGTGATTAGCATCTTTGTCCCGTTGGATAAGAACCGCACAAGTGTAACGCGCTTTTTCCAAATCGGCGACAGTTAGCCTTTTCGTTCTGGCTATTCTTTGATTAGAAATATTAAGCATGACAAACTCCTTCTTGTTTCCTTTGAGTAAATCATCTCATTTCCAAGTTTTCACCGCACAAAGGATGTTCTCCTTTAAATGGTAGATTTGTCGCACGTGCCAATGTCCTTAGAAAGGAGCGTCCGCTATTTCATAAGCTTTGGCGAGTAATAATTCCTGCTTTTCTAAGCGAGAAATTTCATTGTCCAGTCTTTCAAAAATGGAAAGCAATTTGTATCCCTCGTCAAGCTTCTTAATGAATTTGGCACAGCGATAACGAGCCATTTTTAGCTCATCTAACGTTACATTGTCGTTGAACGAATGCTTTTGGAAAGGTTTTAACATCTGTAATCCTTCTTCTGATTGAGAGTAATGATAATAATAAAAATGATTTTACAAAATATACTAAATATGATACGATAATAAATACTAAAAACAGTACATTTGCATATACTAAATATAGTACAAGTGTATTTACTAAAGATAATACAGAGGATATTACTCGTTATCTTACTTTTACTACTAAGGAATTGTTATGGCAACACCATCGGAGAAATTGGCACAGGCGCTTTTGGAGCTTCAGAAGTTACAGAAAGATAGAAATATTGCTGTTATAAAGGCTTCTGACCTAAAGACAACGCATAAGCAACTCTTAAAAGCAAACGGTTTCATCAAGGATGTTATAAAAGGATGGTATATTTCGACCCGTCCCGATGAGAAAAAAGGTGATACGACATCATGGTATATGTCTTTCTGGGATTTTGCATCAATGTATCTGAACGAACGTTTTGGGGAGGAATGGTGTCTTTCGCCTGACCAGTCGTTATTACTCCATAGTGGGAATAGGATTATCCCGAAACAACTTCTTGTCCGTTCTCCTAAAGCCAATAATAATATTGTGAAGCTTTTACACGGCACTTCCATTTTGGATTACAAACTTGATATTCCGGGCAATGACTCCAGGGTTAATTTAAACGGACTACAGGTTTATTCTCTTGAAGCGGGATTGATTGGGGTAGGAGCAGACTTTTTTACCCGTTATACGGTTGATGCAAGGACTTGTCTTGCCACGGTTAAGGATGCTTCTGTGTTGTTGACAAAGCTTCTTGGAGGTGGGCACAGTGTGATTGCCGGACGTTTGGCCGGGGCATTTCGGAATAACGGAAATGCCCGGATAGCCGACACTATCCTTAAAACCATGAAATCAGCCGGGTATGACGTTCGTGAGGAAGACCCTTTCACCGAAAAACTGCCAGAACATATTCTATCTATTCGTGAAGTTTCGCCATATGTAAGCCGCATAAAACTAATGTGGCACCAGATGCGCGGCGTCGTAATTGAAAATTTTCCAGAACCCAAATCATTACCAACGAATGTTGAATCCTATATGAAAGAAGTTGAAGAGCATTATGCAGAAGATGCTTATCATTCCTTGTCTATCGAGGGTTACCGTGTAACACCCGAACTGATTGAACGGGTAAGGGGTGGAAACTGGAATCCGGATGGTGATGAAGCAGACAAGGAAGCACGTAATGCCATGGCCGCCCGTGGATATTATCAGGCGTTTCAAGCCGTAAAGGAAAGTATCCGGAAGATTCTTTCGGGGGAAAATCCCGGAGAAGTTGCTGATACTGACCATCCGGACTGGTACCGCGAGTTATTTGCCCCTAGCGTTGCTGTTGGGCTTGTAGAACCAGCTGGTTTAGCTGGCTATAGAAATACTCAAGTCTATATCAAAGGCTCAATGCATACGCCACTTAATTCAGAAGCGGTGCGTGATGCCATTCCCGCACTGTTTGAATTGTTACGCAATGAAGAAAACGCCGGAGTTCGGGCTGTATTAGGACATTTTGTATTCGTTTATATCCATCCCTATATGGATGGCAACGGTCGCATTGGGCGTTTTCTGTTCAATGCAATGCTTGCATCCGGCGGTTATTCATGGACTATTGTTCCGGTTGAGAGGCGGGATGACTACATGACTGCATTGGAACGCGCCAGCGTTGACGGAGATATAGGCGATTTTACAAGGTTTCTAGGGGCTTTGGTTAACACCAGCACAAAATAAATTGATTGTTTTTAATGTGTATTATGCCGGTATTCAAAATACTTAAAAAGTAAAATATGATACGACCATTAAAAAAGAACGGTTTGACCTTTATTCCCTTGGAGGTCGAAACATTGAGATATTACTAATCTCTGAGGAAATTTCTTGGTGGTGTAACGAAAATGAAACTTTAATTGGCACAATACTCAAAGACCATACAGATAATGATTTTGTCTTGATAATAATGGCTAGGGACAAGATTGGCCGATTCAGATGTATCTATTCAAAAACTGATATAACAACAAAATCAGAAGCAGAAGATGAATTAAAGTCGAAAATGGACAAAATATCACATGACTCTGATTTTAAAGGATTTGTTGAACAAGGTGATGAGCCATCAGCTTCCATTGATTTACTGTCAATTCCCAAAGGAATTGATAAAAAACAGTTACATCCCTATTTTTTACAATTGATAGATTTGGAACATTTTGAGCCAGCGCGAAAAGTCATTGCAGAATTATCCAAATGGATGTTTCCAGCTGATAAGCATTTTGTAAATGAGTTTCAACGTTTTCAATTTGACCAAAGACTTTGGGAAATTTATTTGTGGGCAACTTTTCGAGAGCTTGGATACCAAGTTATGCAACATGAGTCACCTGACTTTGAATGCAAAAATTTTTTAGCCAATTTTCTAGTAGAAGCAACAACTATTTCGCCATCTCAAAGTGGAGTACTGGCTAAACATCCCAATCCGACCACGGAGGATGAATACCAAAAATTTCTCGAAGAATATATGCCAATGAAAGTAGGTTCCGCCCTGACTTCAAAGCTAAATAAAAGAAATGCGCAAGGGGATGCTTATTGGGATATGCCTCATGTGCAAGGCAAACCATTCATTCTTGCTATTGAAGACTTTCACAAAGCAGCAGATTTAAACGATGTAAAGCCTGGTTCAATGGTATATTCTCAGACGGCATTTTTTATTTACTTATATGGTAACCGTGTGATTTGGGAAAAAAGACCTGATGGAACGCTATATATCGAAACTGCACCTGTAAAA
This sequence comes from Draconibacterium sp., assembly GCA_035391305.1. Classification (GTDB taxonomy): domain Bacteria; phylum Bacteroidota; class Bacteroidia; order Bacteroidales; family Prolixibacteraceae; genus Draconibacterium. Next base: position 13,564 of record DAOPKR010000004.1, on the reverse strand, counting down.
GAACACAATTATGAAGACAAAACAATTCCTTCCGGTTTTTTTGATTTGGAAGGTGCGGAAAATATCTCGGCCATTCTATTCTCTAATTCAGGGACAATATCAAAATTTACAAGGATGGGTGTGTGTGCCGGATTTGGTAAAAATGATTTCAAGTATGTAAGGGCTGGAATGTTGTTTAATCCTGACCCAAATGCGGAGGTGGGTATTCCTTTTAAAATTGACGTAGCTTCTGAAAAGTACGGCGAATTTTGGTCTGATGATTTACAACTGTTTCACAATCCGAATGCAAAGTATCCGCTTAAAAGAAACTGGTTTCCCAATGTAACCCATCATTATTTCGAAGATGGTAAGTTTTTATCGTTAGATTCTGCATTGCGAGTATTATCCTCTGTAACTCTTAATATTAGAATTAAAAAAAATAAATAATCATTCTTTGTGCGTACCCTTTTCTTTTAATCCCTGAAACAATAGTCCTTATCTCAACTTTTTAAGGAGTAGGGCTATGGGAGAGAAGAATTACATTCTACAAGAAATCGATATTGTGTATAAACCGCTAAAAGAGATGGTTACGCGGCCAAAAATCGCTTGCCCCGAGGATGCGATAAGGTTATTCCGAGAAAATTGGGATGACATGAAAATAGGTATTCAGGAACAATTTAAAGTCATGTATCTCAATCGGGGTAATTTGGTTTTGGGTATTTCCAATCTTTCCACCGGCGGATTAAGCGGAACAGTCGTTGACCCTAAAGTTTTGTTTGCCATGGCACTTAAAGTAGCCGCCAGTGCGGTTATTCTTGCCCATAATCACCCTTCGGGCACACTTACACCGTCTGATTGTGATAGGAAGCTGACGCAAAAACTGGAAGAAGTCGGTAAGCTTCTGGATATTGCCGTTCTTGACCATGTTATTTTGAGCGGATTGGATAATACGGCAATTTCCATGAATTCTGATAGTACTATTGTCATTGATGACAGTGCAATTCTGAAGAAACTTCAGCCTTGATTTTATCTTTCAATGATAAGGTTGAACGTCAATTTGGGTGACCATTGGTGTTCCATCTTGAATCAGATGGGCATAGCTCTCATCCGATTGTTCAATGGTGCTGACATAGCGATTAGTCAAATCCAAGTAAAGTTCGTTTAGTGAAAATCCTGTTATGATGATTTTGTGTGTTGTAAAGGTGGCTGTAATCCGGTTGCCTGTTTCGAGTGCTTTGAATTCGACAGAAGTCATATAGCCGTAATTAAAAGCTTGTTGCCGACCATCAAGCCAGACAAGATTAAGGCTGTTATAAACAACCGGTTCAGCTTGTTTTGTCAAAATCGGCCTCAAGGCAGTGTCTCCTTTGTTTTCTTCTTTCTGTGTTTCCTGAAGTTCCAGATATTTATCCAGATACTCATCCATCGGGGTTCTAAATTTCGGGTTCCTGTTCATCTCTTTCCGGGATTATGGTGTTATCCATTGTCTTATTAATGTTCTTATTTAAGTTTTTATCCTGTTCCTTTTGCTGAGCTATATCATGAGAGGCTTCAATGGCATCATCATGCAGTTCAATGGCCGAAAGCCTGTCTCCGGTTATCTGGACGTGTTCCAATAGCTCTTCTTTGCTATCGGTATAAATACAAACACTATCCCGACCGCGCGAAACAGAAACATAAAACTGTTTCATGTTTGTTGCCGGGAAAGTGGCTGACGGTTGGACAATATAGACATTATCCACCGTTTTTCCCTGGGCGGCATAAGAAGTCAGAACATAGGCGTAATTAATGTTGCCGAAATCCTTGGGTAAAATAATCTCATTTCCGGTTGGAGAACGTTTGACCTTAATTTCGCCGTTACGGGTAAAGCCCTGAACTGTTAAAGATGTACCATTATCCAGCCGGGTATTGCCGATTTGACTATTACGCGTAACCCGAATGCTATCGCCCGCTGTTAAATCCATAACGTTTGGTTCATAGACTTCAAAATCCTTAGCCCGGTCAAGCGGTAAAACCCGTTCTTTGCCGTTCGCTTTCCTTATTGTTATGGCTTTATTGGATTTAAGGATGACTTCACATTTTTCCCCACGACTTATGCCATCAAGGTTTTGCGAAAACTGAACCACATCACCCTTGGTGTAATTGTCAGGGTCGCGTTTTTGTGCAAGGGTCAGGTTTTTGTTCTTTAGCCGAATAACCTGATATTCTTTCCCCTTTAAAATGTTACGTTCTTTAAGCCCATGACGGATACGTGTCGTAATGGTTTCAGCCTGGGCATGGGTAGGGGTAATAATCTGCGCTGTCCGATTGTTGTCAACCGATTGCATATAATCTTTGACCAACGTGTCGTTGATAACCATTGGGTCTTTTTCAAGAATTACACCCATTTTTTCCAAAGCATCAAATCCGCTCATGATTTTCCCCCGCGAAATCAATGATACCGCATGTTTATAGTCTTCCCTGCGTTGCCGGTAAATTTGCGATATACCGGCGGTTTTTACGCCCCCGGATTGGCGTAAAATCCGCAAAGAATCACCGCGCTCAACACTGGAATGTTGCTTTGTGTCACCTGAAAGTACAACACGGGCATGACGCTCATGGGCAATCGTCAAAAGGGCTTGCATGTCTTTTGTGGAAATCATACCGGCTTCATCCACCCACATAACCTGACCTTGCAGTTTTTCTTGAAGACTGGTATCCACCAAAAGCCGTGAAACCGTCTGGGCATTGTCAAAGCCTTCATCAAGCAGGACACTGCGAGACTGTGAAGTCGGGGCAAAGGTAAAAACCTGACGATTTGCCGATTCAATCGCTTTGACAGCCTCAGTCATTAAGGTTGTTTTGCCCGTTCCGGCACCACCTTTGATAATGGTTATCTGGTCGGTATTGCCCAATACGTACCGTACCGCATCGGATTGCTGTTTGTTGAGATTGTCGAATTCGCGCTGATGGGCATTGCGCACAAGTGGAATGAATTTTCCTTTGCCTTTACGCGCAAGCTCAATCATTTTCTTTTCTTCGGAATAGACCTCATGGGTCGTACATTGGACAAAATTTTCCCGTTGGATTTTGATAAGGCGTTTATCTTCATCAAAAGCTTTTTGTATTTCGTCTATGGTAATGTTTTTATTGCGTAACCCAAAGCGGATGGCACTGCTTAGGATTTTTCGGTCTTGTACCACGGAATTGCGTTCAAAGCAGTGCTCCAATGCATAATCGACACAGTGCTTGGGATTAATACTGTTATCCACGATAGGGAAATGATTGATTTCCGGTTGAACGGTGGGTTCTCCATGCGTGTCTAATTCCTGTTTGATATGTTTTACCTGCTCAATCCAAAGATTGCGCAGTTCACTCATGGCGTAACCTTTTTCTTTTTTGGAGCGGGTTCGTGCGCCAATCTGGTCAAGCTCGGTAGGATTGTCGATATTGTTTTCTTCGATAAACCGGCCAATAACATCGGTACGTTTGGAAAATACCTCAATCGCTTTTTCCGGGATAACATTCACTTCAAATGCTTTCTCGGTCGGTCGCGTTTCATAGCCGATAGCCTCAAGGTTCGAAGCCAGGGTTTTATGAAACATTGATTGATAATAGGGCATATCCCGCTTGACATCCCGAAACTGTCCGGCTTTGAACTTTTCTTCACTATCATCCCAAGTAACGTTTAACGCATAGCAATGGGCATGCAAATGAGGGTCTGGCGGTGAACCGTCCACAGGACGTGCCGTCTGGTGAATGAATTCACCCCAAATCATTTCGCCGGTGGTGCGGTCACTGGATTTGTTTTTAATACGGACACGGGTTTTCATGTCTTTTTCGATTAAAAGCATGGTCGAATGGACGGAATCCCGGAAAGCTTCCAGAACCCGTTTGTCTGTGCCAAGGCCGTGCAGTATGCTTACAGATTTTGGGCAGTGAAAATTAATGTCGTACCCGACAGTACGGTTTGACTTATTTCGGATGGTGAGTTTGTCATTCGTGACAGGATTGATATTGTCGCAAAGCTTATAAAAATCCTTTTTTTCGATTGCCCCAACAAGATTCAATCGTTGTGCAACTTTACCATGGAATTGGCCGCCCAGTTCCTGGTCGTCCATGTAATAGTCGCCCCGCGAAAGGGCATCGTTAAAATATGATTTTGCATGACCTGAATTCATGCTCTGTATCATCCGTATCATAGTGTAGGGCTCCCCATTAAGTTGCATCCAAAATAATAATTTGGAGCCAAATACTTCTGAATTTCCACGCACAAAACTGTCGAACATAACGTATTCTTTATGTGCGTTTTTATTGGTTCGTTTTTGTCGTTTGATTGGGATTCGATTAACTCAAATCAAAGGAGATATCATGAGCAAAGAAAAAATTGGTGAAACCCAAGTTGATGAAACGAAACCGCCAACCCATACCGTTTTTCTGGTGAAAAACAAGGACGGCAAAGCCTGTTTCGAATGTGTTGGCACACTCAGGCCACACGCTGACGGGAAAGGCTTTAGTCAAACACTTTCCTTTTACGATTGGGATGTCAGTCTTTTAATCCGTGAAAATCGTTGATTCAATGGCTTGAAAATAAAAAGGTCGGCCTGCCACACAAAGCAATGGTCGGCCTTTTGTTTACGCACTGTCTTATATCCCTAATCCCGGTCAATTAGCTTTTTGCCTTCCTATCGAAAAATTCCCTGCATCCCTATGTCATTGTTTGTGTCCGTTTGTTTCCTGTTTCGCAAGCAATTGGTTATCGTTTCCCTTCGTTACCCTTTGTGCGTTTTCATATTCTCTTTTTCGGCGTTTCATAAAGGGACGGTCAAGCTAACCTGACGGACAGGGCTGACGCTTATCCCAACCCCTTACGGGGTTTCCTCGGACTCATGCAAAAAAAATGGCTTCGCACTCATTTTTTGTTGCATTCGGGGAGCTTGCCCTTAGCCCTTACAGGTTTTTCGCTTTGCCGTCTTTAATTTGAAACGAAAGGAAAAAGCGATGAAAGACACAGCACAAAACACTACTGAGAAATCAAATAAACCAACCCATTCGGTTTATGTCGTCAAAGATGTAAACGGACAATCCCACTGGACGAAAGTCGGTTCCGCTTGGGAGCACGGCGATAAAAAAGGCTTTAATCAGATTATTAGCCTCTTGGGTATGGATATTACTTTGACAGTACGTGAAAACAAAGCTTTCGACCCAAATACTCCGAAACCGTAACAAGCCAAAGGCTGAATGCTTTTTAGTGTTCAGCCTTTTTTCAACTTCTTTTTTATAAGGAAATTAAAATGACAGAAAACCTTACCAAATCGGAAAAGATTGCCCGCCTGAATGACCAATTCCGCCAAAATCTGGCCTATTTTGCCCTTCTCGGACAGGTCGTAACAACGGCTTCCATTGCTACGTTATCCCAGAATGAGAAATGCCAGATATTCAAGAAAGTTTCGGAATTCAATGGATTCAACGAAGATAATGACCCCTATGGAGAGCATGATTTTGGTTCATTCAATCACAATGCCGATACTATCTTTTGGAAAATCGATTACTATGATAAAGCCCTTAAATATGGCAGTGATGACCCAGCGGATAACAGCAAAACCAAGCGGATACTGACAATCATGTATTCGTATGAATATTAGTCAAAGGAGAGCCCTCGGAAACGGGGGCTTTTCTTTTGTATTTTTTCTTATAATCAGTAACTTGCAGTAATTAATTTTTAAACCAAAATTTCATACTATGCCAATTTACTATGTCAATGACCATGCTCAGGATAATGGAGACCATGAAGTACATGAAGATGGTTGTTATTGGTTATCTTTAGCCAGAAGTACAACGTATTTAGGGTATTATTCATCTTGTCATGGTGCGGTTCGAGCCGCTAAACAGATATACTCAACTGCTGATGGATGTGCCAAATGCTGTGCTGATTGTCATACAAGTTAGTGTTATAACGACGGCGCACCAAAATTCATAAAAAAGGATGCAAAGATAGACGGTTGCCCGGTCTTGGTTCAAGGTCGAGCCCTTCGGGTTTTGCTCGATTTTTTTGATGGTGATTAATGGTCTTTTTATCGAATAAAAAAATCGAGACAAAAACCTTGACCAAGCCCTACCAAACCGTCTGTGGAAAATGGCATTCTTTTTTTCTTTTTTTTCGGTTTTTTCTTTTTTTCTTTGAATAAGGTTATCGTTTTATAGAAGCAGAGCCATAAATGCAGACCCTGTTTCAAATTTTTTTCAGTGTTATTTTGACTACAAAACTGGCGTAACTAAATAAATTATTAAAAGTGTCTAATAATGAGAGGATTTTATAACCGAGAGAAAGAGATTGAGCTTCTACAGGAAATTTTCTTAAGTTTAAAAGGGCCGAATGTTGTTGGCATTAAAGGTGTTAGTGGCACAGGAAAGACACGACTTGTTCAAGAGTTTTATAACAAAATCTCAGAACAGAATGAATATTGGTTACCGGAAAGAAATACCATTGGAAAAAAGGAACTGGAGCTTATATGCAATTTTAACGGTTATGCGAAAAAAACAGATTGGGTTATATTTTCCGCTAGGTCAATTGAGAGAGTGAAAAATCTTGATTTAGTATTTAATAAAATTAGGTATCAATTTTCAATTCATCTTCCCCAAATAATTAATGTTTTATCCCGAAAGGGTAAAAATAAGAAAATAGCTAAATCTGCGATTTCAGTACTAATGAATTTTGCCGTTCCGGGAAGTGGAAATATTGTTGATATTTTAAATAGTGTAAAAGATTTGCTGAGTGATTCATTTGATTTTTTGCAGTTTTTTAAGGAAATTATCGGACAAGAAACAAGGAAGAATTCAATATCCAACAATGAAGTTTTTAACATAGAAGTTGAGGACTTGGTTAAACTGACAAAATCAGTATTCAGAGAAATATTTAAAGCAAATCACGATTTCAAGATTATTTTATATTTTGAAGATTCTCATTGGATTGATTCATATAGTATCAAAATTATAACAGAGCTAATTAAAGATGCGCGTTTGAATAGCTGGAACCTTTTAATATTAATAAGTTTTTGGCCTAAAAACGTATTCCCAATAGACGCGCAGGAAAACAAAACCATCAAAAGTCTTGAGGATTGGTTTAATAGCATTGAAGAAGATAAATTTTTACTCATTCCTTTAGTGCCATTAGATACAAGGGGAATGGATTTAATTATCATGGACAGGCTTCCTCTTTTAAACAAAAGGTCTAAGTCTATATTGATTGATAGATGTAAAGGTGATATCGATTTTCTGCATGACTTAATTGATGAAATCGTTTATTCCCCTGGTTGGTTAAATAATAACGGCCAGCTAGCAGTTAGTAATTACCTGCTTAACACGCTGCCCGCTAAATCTATTGAAATGGCAAAATTGAGATTGAAAAATATCGAACCCAGCATCAATGAACATTTATGCTGGGGTGCCTTGCAAGGATTTCAGTTTGACCAGTTATTTCATGATAAGCTTATCAATGAATTTAAGTCGGGCGCATTATCAGAACCTAGTCTAGAAATAGCTAGTGAAAAGTATAGAATTGTGAAGTACTGTATCGCAGATGTATTGCGAAAGACTTATGAATTTAACAGAGCGGTTTATTTTGAAGTGTGCCGTAGCTACATCGAACGATATCCCAATTCAAAGAAAATTAAGCTTTCTCTGGCTGCTGTTATTGCTGAATTAGTGATAAGTGAAGCATGGAAAAAGGTTAGTATCCTGGATAAGCCTAGAATTATTTCCACATTTGTTGATTTAATAAAAGAAACGGGGACAAAAAATAAGAGGCTTAACACAATAAAACTGGATTTGTTGGCTGAGTTTGCCCAGTATAAATTAAGATTTGGTGATTTTTTTACGGCTATAAATATTTGCAATGAAATTGTTTTAACGGCACCATCGGATAAGAAAAATTTAATATTTTCTATTTTAGCCGAAGCATACTATGCTAGCGGTGAGATAGAAATGGAAAGGGAGGTCTTTGGGAAATGGGAAGAAGCTAATATCGAGAATAATTATCTATATGATATTCATTTTGCAAGATTCCTTCGGAGAAATTCACAACCCAACGAAAGTTTGAAATATATTCAAATGGCAAAACAAAAAACGACTAATAAAGAAGCATTGCTGAATGCAAATATTGAAGAAGTTAAGTCACTTTGGTCTAACGGACTTTCAGATTTGGCCTATGTGAAATTAAAAGAATTGGACAAAAATTATAAGGAATACTTTCTCAATAACGAGAGTGCAAAACTCACATTTGAGCTTGCCTGCTGTTTAGTTCTTCATGATTTAGACAAAAACAGGCAAGTAATAAATCATGCAAATCAATGCATTCAGGGATACAAAAAAATTCATTCGGAACAGATGTATCTTGTTTCAAGGGTTAATTATGCCGATGGCCTCTGGGCATTGGGGTATATCACTAAGGCAGAAGAATATTTGATGGAGACATATGAAATTAACAAGGAATTCAATTTACCACATATTAGTGACATTTCACAAATTTGTCTGGCAAATGTTCTGAGTGAAAAAGGGGAATTCGACAGAGCTGCTCAGCTTTATGATGAAGGTATTAAATTAGCTAAAGAAATTGGACATGATTGGGATTGGCTTTATGGCGAAATTTACAGTTGCCTAAACCAGATTAGACAAAATATTTTTGTTTCAAAAGAAAAAATTCTAGAGTTAATCACTTTAACTCGGGATTCAAATTACAGATACTTGGCTGAGCTGTCATTTGCATTACTCTATGTTCATCTTCGTTCTATAAAAGATGTCAAAGAGTTAATAGACATAGAATTTAATCCTTCATTGCCAATTTCAAGGTTAATAAAAGATGCTGTTCTGATAGAAGCTGATATTTATTCGGAAGAAAGGATTGAAAATTTCATACATGAGTTGGGCCAAGTTGAGGGAATTAAGTTCTATCGTGAATTTATTATTTCTGTGGTAAAAAGAATAATAAATCAAAACTTAGTGACAGACTTGATATCGAAAGATTTTCTGACCAGGTGGATTAATTCATATTCTCCTCAGATAGAACTCGATGAAACAACTAAACTTGTAAGATGTAATTTCAAAAGTTGTGAAGCACGATGCTGTTATGATGGCGTTTATCTTGAAAATGGCGAAGAGGAAATGATTAAGGACGTTGTTGTTATGTATCCTAGTTATTTTAAACATCTTCCGGAAACCTTTATTGTAGATGGAAAATGGAATTCAGTTGTTGGGCGAAAAACCAACGTCCGCCCGCATATATACATGAGCCCGGATTTTCCAACCCATTTCAATCAGACAAGGTGTGTTTTTGCACTTGAAGATGGGGCGTGTTCTCTACAAAAGGCTTCAATGAATGAAACGGGAAATCCATGGACATATAAACCTAAAGCATGCAAGGTTCATCCGCTTCAAACAAAAAAAGGAGAGTTCTTTGCTCCGCCAATCAGTATAGAAAAAGACAAAAACGATGTTGGTATTAACTATCCCGGTTATGTAAGCTATACCCCTTGCGGCGTGAATCGTACTGATGGTGAGAACTGGCTGAAAGCGTTGGAGGATGAAATTCAATTCTATTTAGATGAGTATAATATTGAATGATTTATTTGTTTTTTGCAAATATAACTTGCTGTCTGTTGCTTCCATTTGGGATATTTAAAATGGGCAATGCATAGCGGTAAAAAGATACCGTTTACAATGCCCATTTCATTACTCAATTTTTTATCAGACATCTTCCCTTAGCGAAGCTAAGGCGTTAGGGGCACAAGGTGCGTAAAGTTGTTTTCAGGTTATTCGGTTTCCGGTTGAGCTGTTCCCGGTTGAGCGCTTTGAGCGTTTATCATATCGGCAAGCATTTGGTTCACTTTTCTATTTTTACTTCTTGGCAAATGAGCAAGGTCAAGAAACTTTGAATCTTCCGGCTCCTTACTGTTTACAAAACTGTCGGCAAACTCTTCACTGACAATCAAGTTATCGTACTGGTCAAGTACATAATGGCGACCTTTGGCATATTGTACCTGGGTTCTTGCCATATTGAGAAGGCCGGATACAAAAAGGAGCAATCCAACAAGGAAGAAGAACGGAATGACCAGAAGCACTAATCCGAGAATAATGGCTAACAAGGATTCAAAATGTTTACGGACAAATAGGCTACTAAAAAGAAAATTCGCAGTCTTATTGTCTGAAAATTTTGTCCTGAACCACTTGTAAACAAAACGTTCCCCTTCGAATTTACTGAATTTATCGGGGTCGAATTCATGGCTGTGTCGCTTGAATTCCAATCTCCGAGTAATCGAGAAGAACAGAAAGACACCGAGAAATACAAGGGCAAACCAGTTGATGTACCGGACGATATCGCCAAGGAAACGTAAATCATCCTTGAAAAAGAAGGGTAGGGCTAAAATAGTGATAAAGGTTAGGGAGGCGGCCAGTGTGTAATACCGTTCACCCATGTTTTTTCGGGTAAAGACATGTATCATCAAACTTGGCCAGTGTGCGAGTAAAAAGACAAAGCCATACCAGATAGCTCGTAACACGTTCTCGTAGCGATAAATCGTGTAATAGTAATGATGTTGAGTGTTTGCTTTTTTTTCCATGGTTAAATAATTTTTTGAGTGAAACTTGTTATATGATAGCTGATATTTTCTATTGCCCAGGGCGGGTCTTGGCAGTGGATAATGGCATCAATTGTATAATCGTTGATTTCGCCGCCGGTTCGTAAAAAAGCAAACCGTTCGGGTGGCACAATATGGTGTAATTGTTTGCTTTCATTCTGGTTGACCGTCATACCGGTGCCATCGCTTGAATGACCACCTTGCTTAAGTGACCGGAAGTCCTTCCCGATAAGGTCAGCGGCGTAGTCATTGGTCTTTTTGTCAACATTGGCATGAAAGATTTTTGTTCCCATGGTGCCCAGAAAACTGGCAATCAGATTTTCGGAATGTTTGCCGCCAATCTGGTTATAATAGTTCGGAAGGTTTTGAGTCAGATAAACGGTGCATATCCTTTGGCTCCGGGCAGTTGCTTGATAGGTAATATCATGTTCATGGATGAAGTTCTGGGCTTCATCCGCCCAGAGAAAGACCGGACGGAATAGACCGTCTTTTTTCCGGCGTTCCATACTGCGTTGCCAGATATATTTGAACAACACCTGGACATTTCGCCCGACCTTATCGAATTCTTTAACTGGAATGTCCAGTAAGATAATTTTACCGTCAAGACTATCTTCAGGAGAAAACGTATCGTTATCATCCGAACAGAAAAGCGAATATACAGGGTCACGGTGGAGCCGGGAGAGTGTGCCAATAAAATACTGGTCAATGGTTGAACGGGTGCGTTCAGCGAGGCCAATATAGTTGTTCACAATGTAGTTTTCGGTGTTTTTATAGAGCCTGAACTCCTTTTCCGATAAATTGCCCTCATCCCGTTTTTGCCGTATTGCCAGTATTGCCCGGCCAAAGGCTGTTTGATAAAGAGATGGCTTTTTGAGGGTTTCAATGTTTTGAGGAATGGTCTGGGCGATTTCGATAATTGCGTCCAGGGTAACTTTTCCGTAGGCTAACTGGCATAAGTCAATGACTGCATACATAAGCATGCTTAATGCATTTTGCCAGAACGCATCATTATTGCCGGAAGAGTCTTCATTCTGTTTGTCAACATTAATGACGGTTTGCAGAACATGAACAACATTATCCGTCAATCCTTTGCCCCGGCCTTTCCGGTTCATCTCATAATTGATGAAATTGAAACGGTGATTTGAATCCGGAGATACGATTATCAGGTCATTCAACCGGTTTGTTTCTTTGCAGTATTGTTCCCAGAGCTTTCGTTCATCGGTTTTAACCGTCAAAACAAGGCCGCCGAACCGACAGTGTAGATACTCTATAGCAACGGTTCTGCCTGAACCGGATGTTTTACCCGAACCGATACCGCCGAATATTTGTAAGCCTTCGACAGCTTGCCCCAAAGTCCATCCGTAGGTGGAGCGTGTGCCCTTAAAATTGGTGATTATTCCGTCAAGATTGTAACTGCCCATATTCAAGGTGTTTGTTAGTCATCAATATCCGGGGAAAACCCTTTGTCGGGATGAATGTCGCCAACGGTGCCGCCATTGTCGCCCAAATCAAGGTCGGGTTCATTATCCGTCTCAATGGTTAAATCCTGTTCGGTTTGTTTGGATACTTCCATCGTGTTTTCCTTAAATGCTTCCTGTTTGGTTGTTTCGCGTTCCTCAAGGCTCAGTTCCTGGCCTTTGACAAAATTCTGAACATGTTCTGTTCGGCGGGTGATGTCGCCAATATTTTGGCGAAGAACAAGAGCCAGTTTCGGTTCATGTCGTTCCATGTAATAACCATCATTCAGGTTTTTTGCCATCTCGACTTCCTGTTTATGGTCACGTTGCTCCTGCTCATGGATTTGCTCAAATAGCTCCGGGTGGTAATGCTCCAAGGTTTCATCGGCCTGAGCCAGATATTTGTCCTGAAGTCTCAGTCGCCGGTCATCTTTATAATCGAGATAGGTCTGTTCCTGAAACTGGGCGTGAAGGCCGTCTTTCAGCCCTTGATAGAAATTATTATCCTGGGTAAAAAAGGTTTCTTCCTGTTCTTTACGTTCCTTTTGATATTCGGCTTCCAAACGGATGAGCTGTTCTTTGGCTTCGCCTGATTTTGCTAAGTCCAAATGCTGTTGCAGGAGTATGGGATTTTTATATTTCTTCATATTGAAAAGGATAGGTTAGACGGGTATAATTAAGGTCTGTGCTTAAACAATAATACAATGGTGTGTAACAATGGCTTTTGACTATAAAGACGAACGAACCAATGCACTGCTTAGAGACCCGAAATCGCTCCCCGAATACGAGGATGCGGTCAATGAGCTTCTGATTAAGGTTCGTGGCTCGTTTCCATACAATAGTAACGCCTTGGAAAGCGGTATTTTCGTGCTTCGCTGTATGTTCCAACGCAGAGATACGGGCGCAGAGATTACGCAAGAGCAACTTGAAAAAGCCTGCCGTGATATGTTCTAGGGTTTTTTCCATTAGAATGTGAATTGTGCGTTTTTATCCAGATAGTCCATAATGGAATCCCGGTCATACAAAATAATTTTGCGCTTGGGTTGGGTAAACCGGATTTTTCCGTTATCCCGTAAATTTTGAAGGGTAGTTTTGGATTTGATGCCAAGCAGTTTCATGGCTGTTTCTCCATCAATCCATTTATCCTGGGTAATATTGTTTTTTTCTTTTATGCGTTCAACAACCTGTTCGACAAGGCTGTAGAAAGCTTCGCTTTCAAGGCAAATGACTTCCATCGGGTTAATTTAGTTTGCAGGTAAGATAAAGATATTGTTCCGATAAAATCTATTTTAGCCGCCTTGGACGATTTGTATTTAACATTACAATAAAATAGGATTTTTGGGCTTATTTTTCGTATCTTTCGTGAAAGCGTAGTCGGTGCGACAACACCGGTTTCTGACAAAAAATGAGTGCGAATTGAGTGCAAATAAAAAGAGGTCACAAATTGTATCTTTGTAACCTCTTGATTTTCAGTAGCGAGAGGCGGGCTTGAACCGCCGACCTCATGATTATGAATCA
>DAOPKR010000003.1:81962-109847 GCA_035391305.1 Draconibacterium sp. | reverse complement strand
ATTAATAGATTCCCGCTTTTATTAGGTTATCAAACGATTATAAAACTAATCAAGCTTTAACACTGCAAGAAATGCTTTTTGAGGCACTTCAACATTTCCGATTTGCTTCATTCGTTTTTTACCTTTTTTCTGTTTCTCGAGCAGTTTACGTTTACGGGTTATATCACCTCCGTAACATTTTGCAGTAACATCTTTTCTTACCGCTTTTACTGTTTCACGTGCAATGATTTTAGCTCCGATAGCTGCCTGAATTGCAATGTCGAATTGTTGTCGCGGAATCAGCTCTTTAAGTTTTTCGCACATCCGCCGGCCAAAATTATAAGCATTGTCGAAATGAATTAACGTTGAAAGTGCATCAACCATTTCTCCATTCAACAGAATATCTAACCTAACCAATTTCGCCGGTTTGTAACCACTTATGTGATAGTCAAATGAGGCGTATCCGCGTGAAATACTTTTCAGTTTATCATAAAAGTCAAAAACAATTTCGCCTAATGGTAAGTCAAAAACAAGCTCGGCCCGTTCAGCTGTTAAATAATGCTGGTTAATAAGCGTTCCTCTTTTATCGAGGCAAAGACTCATTATTTGCCCGATATATTCTGAAGCAGTAATAATGTTTGCACGAATGTATGGTTCATCAATTTCCTCAATTGTTGTGGCACCCGGCATTCCTGAGGGGTTGTAAACAGTTACCGAAGAACCGTCAGTTAAATGAACAAGATATGAAACGTTGGGTACTGTTGTGATTACATTCATATCGAATTCACGTTCCAGCCGTTCCTGAATAATCTCCATATGCAGTAACCCTAAAAATCCGCAGCGGAAGCCAAATCCAAGCGCGGCTGATGATTCTGGTTCAAAAGTTAGCGACGCATCATTTAACTGAAGTTTATCCATCGCGTTTCTTAAATCCTCATAATCGTCTGAATCAATTGGATAAATACCCGCAAATACCATTGGTTTCACTTCTTCAAAACCTTCAATTCTGTTTTCGCACGGGTTTTTTACGTGTGTAATTGTATCGCCTACTTTTACCTCTTTTGCTGTTTTTATCCCCGAAATAATATAACCAACATCTCCGGTTGATAGTGTTTCGCGAGGTGACAATCCCAGTTTTAAAACTCCTACTTCATCGGCCAAATACTCTTTTTTTGTTGCCATGAATTTAACCAAATCTTTCTTTTTGATTTCACCGTTAACAATTTTGAAATAGGCAATAATTCCTCTGAACGAATTAAAAACTGAATCAAAAATAAGGGCTTGCAGTGGAGCTTCAGGGTCGCCCTTTGGTTGGGGTACTTTCCTGATAATATGGTCAAGAATGGTTTCAATTCCCATTCCGGTTTTGCCGCTGGCATGAATAATATCTTCATGATCACAACCAACCAGATCAATAATTTGCTCTTCAACAACTTCCGGCATTGCATTTTCCAAATCCATTTTGTTCAGAACCGGAATAATTTCAAGGTTATTTTCAATGGCCAGGTATAAATTTGAAATTGTTTGTGCCTGAATTCCCTGTGTTGCATCAATTATTAACAAAGCACCTTCGCAAGCAGCAATCGATCGTGATACTTCGTATGAAAAATCAACATGTCCGGGTGTGTCAATAAGGTTTAATTTATATTGTGTTCCTTCATGCAAATAATCCATCTGAATTGCATGGCTTTTTATCGTTATTCCACGCTCTTGTTCCAGTTCCATGTCATCGAGTACCTGGGCATGCATATCTCTTTCACCAATTGTATGGGTAAATTCGAGCAGCCTGTCGGCTAATGTGCTTTTTCCGTGGTCGATATGAGCGATAATGCAAAAATTACGAATGTTGTTCATTTATTTAATGTTACGTGCTGTATGTTTTTATTGTTTTCTGAATTTTTGGCAAATATATCTATTTTTTAAGATTTTGTCTTTACATAAAGGTCTATCTGAATATGTGAATCTTTGTTAAAATTGAATGTCAGCATTTTTTTTGGCATATTGTTTGTATTATGATTTATAGAATATTTATTGTAATAAAAATAGTTACAGTAAATAAAAACAAAAGATACTTCGCAGCATCAGGCTGCATTTTTCATAAGTTTGGTTTAGTTAGGTTAAGTTTGAATCCCGGGGTGTTGACCCCGGGATTTTTCTTTTACAATATTTTTTTGAATAATTTCCTTTACTTTCTTCAGCCATACTTTTCTCCCTCATTTCTTCATTGCAAAAACTGAAAATAAAAACTAGAGAAAAGTTTTTAGCTATCCATATGGGGGAAATCATAAATTACCTTGTTATTCTATTACATAACTACCAATGCAAAAATGTTTGGTAATTGAAACCTTGACTAAAAGCAATTTATTGTTTTTAGTTTTTAACTGTGAACTGTGAAATTTAACTATTTAAAACTAATACTTATAAATGTATTATTTTCAGGCTTTTGGTATATTCAAAATGTTGCCGGGCAAAGTGATACTATTAAAGTAAATCATTTAAATGTACTACCTCAGATTGATGGTGCTGGAAGTGATTCATGCTGGAATGAATCATCAATGATATGGCAGCCAATCAATCAGGTTTGGATGCCTTGGAAAGGAGCCGTTCCTTCATCAGACGATTTTTCTGGTAAATATAAAGTGGGTTGGAATGAAACTGAAAATCTCCTTTACTTCCTTGTTGATGTTATTGATGACAAATTTGTTGATGGATATGATTATACAAAGAACGGTCCGTCAGGTTATCCAAACTATGATGTAGTTGAGATTTTTTTGGATGAAAATCGTTCAAAGGGTGCTCATGTTTTTGATAATGGATTGGAGAATGCCCAAAATGCTTTTTCATATCATTTTAGCGTTAATGCACCTGCTGATGGTGAAACCACGAGTGAATTTACCGTCGAGGATTTGGATGGAGTGAATTGGGGAAATTATTGGGTTGTAAATTACGCCGATCACTTTCCTGAATTCAAAATGAAAAAAAATGGCAACAACTACGTTTACGAATTTTCAATGAAAGTTTATAATGATACTTACCCAACACAGAACAACAATGGAACAACGGCAACAGACAAAGAACTGGCACGTACAGCGTTGGTTGAAGGAAAATTAATGGGCATGAGCGTAGCATATTGTGACAACGATTTAAATGATGGAAAACGTGATCATTTTTTCGGTTCAACCCCTGGAAAAGAGTATTCAGCAGACTTCGGGTTTATGGGAGACAGCTACAGTATTTCATCAGAAAACGGCCAGGATATTTTCAATACATGCTGGATGAGCGCCAACGATTACGGTGTAGCTCAATTAAAGGGAAACTCTTCCACAACTTCAGCAAACGAAAATAATGTATTCAATATTATATCTGTTTACCCGACAAGCGTTTCAACCAGTTTTAAACTTTCAATCCAGTCGGTTCAAACCGGAAAAGTTCTTGTGGAGATATTCAATTTAAATGGTTTTAAAGCTGCTGAATTTATTTCCGAAAAATCATCACAAAAATTTGAAGAATCTTTTCAGGTTGGATTTTTATCAAGAGGAATCTATTTTTTGCGGGTAGAGTTTGAAAATGAATTATTAACAAGGAAAATAGTAAAACAATAAAATGCTAATATAAAATCAAAACTAATGAAGAATAAGATAAAAAGAGAAATTCCAGATCGCTTTAAATATTGGAAAGTAAAATTGGATAATTGGTCTGTTCCGGCAAAAATTAGTTTTTTTATACTGGGAATTGTATCAACCATTTGGTTTTTATGTCGTGTTATTCCCAAACCATCAAGGGCTGCTTACCCATGTATGCAAACTGCAGCGCCACTAATGTCAGCGTTTATTATTTACCTGCTGAGTTTTTCAGGGGCTTTTTTAGCATTTAAAAAAGCTAAAGCCAATTTTTATAAATCGCGCTACGCAATTGCCGGCATTTTTGCAATTCTGGCATTGTTAGTTTCATTTATCTTTTTTTCACAGGATATAAAAGTAGCTTACGCACGTTCAACTGCGGTTTTAGGATTATTGCCTGATTCGCCAAATACTCCAATGGGAGAAGGTACGGGGATTTATCCGGGCAGGGTAGCCTGGGTTTTTAATCCTGATGCTACAAATGCAAATTGCACAAATGGCTGGGGCCCCGACGGAAAAGGTAATACAGACGATGATGATGGGTATTTTCTGCCTAAAAATACAAATAAAGAAGTCGTTCAAACTATGCTCGACAGTGCAATGGTAAATCTTACAGGAGAAGCGACAGTGCACGATGCCTGGGATAAAATTTTCAAATATTTCAATAATAAAAAGGGTTTGGGCGAAGTTGGTTATACTCCGGATCAAACCATTTTTATAAAAATAAACCAGGGATCGGCTTCATGGTTGTCTGATCCGAATACAATGAACCCAAA
Organism: Draconibacterium sp.; assembly: GCA_035391305.1. Taxonomy (GTDB): domain Bacteria; phylum Bacteroidota; class Bacteroidia; order Bacteroidales; family Prolixibacteraceae; genus Draconibacterium. The sequence goes on along the minus strand of DAOPKR010000003.1, from coordinate 105,472 downwards.
TGCTGCTACATGGGCAAAAAGTAATTATGCGAACAGCGAAACTACACCTCAGTCAATTCTGGCAGTTATTAATCATTTGGTAAATGTTTGCGGAGTACCACAGGAAATGATTTATGTTGGAGATCCGATTGCGCATGTTTATCAATATACAATTGACGTTATAACTGAGGAGTTCCCGAATATCGTTTTCTTCGACCATAGTTTATCCAAAATGGGGAGGACTCTTTCAAAAGGATTAACAATCAGCGATGTTATTTATTATTCGGATAACGGTAAAAGTATGCCGGGTGCGGTTTCTGACCGTATGTACCAGGAAATGTACGATGCCGACTACATGATTAATATGGCGGCACTAAAAGCTCATGCGCGCGCAGGTGTTACTTTATGTGCCAAAAATCATTTCGGTTCGCATGGCCGCGAAGGTGCACCTCACTTGCATCCTGGTTTAATAGCTCCTGAAAATGATATTCAGGAAAGAACGGATTACCAAATGTATCGCGTGCTGGTTGATTTAATTGGACATGAAAAATTAGGTGGAAACACTTTGTTGTTTTTTGTTGACGGATTGTGGGGCGGTCCGGAAGCAGTTGATAAACCCGTAAAATGGAAAATGGAGCCATTTAATAACGACTGGCCAAGTTCAATTTTTATTTCTCAGGATGAAGTTGCATTGGAATCGGTTTGTGTTGATTTTCTGCGGCAGGAAGCCTCGCAGAATACTTTATTTAAAAATCGTCCGTTTTTCGGAGCTGTTGATGATTATCTGCACCAGGCTGCTGATCCCGCAAATTGGCCCGCCAACGTGGTTTATGATCCGGAGGGAGACGGAACACCGTTAAAAAGTTTAGGTGTTCATGAACATTGGAACAACAGCACCGATAAACAATATACGCGCAACCTTGCAACGGGTACAGGAATTGATTTGATTTCAACACCTTATACTTTGGTAAAAAGGGTTGGTACAACCGGAATTCAGAATCAACTTTCAAAAATAAATTTGAAAGTTTATCCTAATCCTGCCACTAATCGAGTTACTGTTAAAGCTAATTTTCAGGGAGAAAATGAAGTTGCTTTAAATATTTATGATTCGACAGGGCGAGTATTTTTGAGCATTGGTTTGCAAACAGAAGGAGGATTAATTAATCGTTCAATTACATTTCCACAGTCGATGCAAAAGGGAAATTATATTATTGCCCTTTCCGGAAAATCATGTAAAGAAACAATCAAACTTGTTGTTAATTAGACTAACTATGTTTTAAGAAGATTGAACCATAAATTTTACGGGGTTACATAAAGATTGATAATTTTGATGGTTTAATTTTTAAAGTCAAACCTTGAGAAACGAAAACACTATTCATAATTTGCTTCATCGAATTAGTGAGAAAAACGATGAACTCGCTTTTCGTGAATTGTTTAACTTTTTCGCTGATGGACTTTACAGGTTTTCATTTTCTATCTTAAAAAACAAAGAACTTGCCGAGGAGGCAGTTTCTGATGTGTTTTTCAACATTTGGGTTCACCGCGAAGGAATTTCAAAAATCGAGAATTTTAAATCATATATTTTTACTTCAGCAAGAAATGTTTCCCTAAATTACCTGAAAAGAGAAAAAAGATATAAAACAATTTGGATGGAGGATGTTAAAGTCCCCTTGTTTATTGACGAAATCTGCCCTGAATCAGAATTGATTGCCAATGAACTTAAAATAGTAATTGGCGATGCCATCAACCATCTTCCTGAAAAGTGTAAACTGATTTATAGCCTGGCAAAAATTGAGCAGCTGAAATACAAGGAAATTGCTGAAATACTTGGTATTTCAGTTAAAACTATCGATAACCAACTTACAATCGCGTTTAAAAAAATTGCCGCAGAGATTCAGCAATATCTTAAAACAGATCAGGCGACTTAGTGCATCAGTTTATCCCCAAAGTTTTTTAATTCTGCTTAATATCAGAATTATTAAAAATTTAATCAGATTTTATTTAAAAAAGATTCTTTTTTCAAACATTCGTTTAGGGGATTTGCCCCGGGGTAATGTTTATGATAACACATTCACAAAAAAATATATGAATAACGACACAATTTGGTCTAGCATAACCAGAAAAATAGCAGGTGAAAGTTCTGAAAAAGATTTGCATTTGGTTGACAACTGGCTGAAGGAAAATGAAAATAACAAAAAAATATACAATACTTTATTAGAGATGTGGAATTCAGAAAAATTGACAACTGAAAATCAACAGTCACTTTTTGATTCTGTAAAACGAAAAATTACTGTGTATGAAAATCGCCCGAAGATAAGATTTTATACTACCAATTTATTTAAAATTGCAGCAGTTGGATTTTTGCTCATCGCACTAAATCTGGCTTTTTATATTTTCACTGAAAAACCGGTAGCGGAACCGGTTGCGTGGCAGGAAATTGTTGTGCCACGGGGTAACCGGATGAAAATTACCCTCCCCGACAGTACTTCAATTTGGTTGAACAATGAAACAAAATTCCGCTATGCAAGCAATTTCAGCTCATCAAACCGGCAGGTTGAGTTATCGGGCGAAGCATATTTTGATGTTTACCATGATTCCAGTCACCCTTTCATCGTAAAAATTGGAAACAAAAAAATAAAAGTTTATGGGACACGGTTTTCTGTAAACGCCTATCCGGAAGATCAGTTTATTGAAACTTCACTTATATCGGGTTCAGTAGTTTTTGAAAACGACAGGGAAATCAATGGGAAAACCGAATTCAATATCGAGCCGGGTAATAGCTTATATTATAATAAGCTAGACAATACTATAGAGAACAAAAAAATTCAATCATCATTTTACGAGTACTGGGAGAAAGGTATGTACACATTTAAAGATGAAAAGTTTGAAACACTTGCCGTAAAATTGAAACGCATTTTTAATGTTGAAGTAGTTTTTGAAGATGAATTCCTGAAAAATAAAACTTACACCGGTACCATTAACATTAACGACAACATTTTCATTTTCATGGAAGCAATCCGCCGAACTTCGGTGCAACCAATTGAATACAGATTTAATAACAATATGATATATGTAAAACTTAAAAACAAATAACCGGAACTGAAAAAGAAAGGCAGAAAATGCGCCAACATTTCCTGCCTGGTTTTAAACGTGTTACCGTTTTGCTTAACAACTTTAATTACAGAAAATAAGTCATTAAACTTTTACTAGTCAAATCTATGAAAAAAAAACAAGGATGGATGGATTGCCAATTCAATCCGTTCATCAAAAAACTAATTTTAATGAGTAAAATAACATTTATTCTGTTTTTTGTGGGCTTGATTCAGGTCTCTGCATCAAGTTATGCACAAATGAGCAAACTAAACCTAAAAATGACCAATGCATCACTGGTAGAGGTTTTCGAAAAAATTGAGTCCCAAAGTGAGTTTCGTTTTTTCTATGATAATTCCCACCTGGACCTCAATCAAAAGGTAAGTGTTGATATGACTGACCGTAAAATTGATGAAGTGTTGAATAGTATTTTTAAAAATACAAACTTCTCTTACGAAGTTATGGACCGTCATATTCTGGTTACTTCAAAAAGCGGCAATAGCCTTGTTGCAATTGGATTACAGGACGAAAACGTTATTCATGGAAGAGTAATTAATGCAAAGGATAAAGAGCCACTTCCAGGTGTTACGGTTTTAGTAAAAGGAACCACTTATGGTGCAATTACCGATTTTAACGGAAACTACACCCTGACTCTTCCTGAAAATGCCAAAACACTTGTGTTTTCATTCATCGGAATGACAACCCAGGAGATTGAAATTGCCGGTCAAAATGAAATTAATATTGAATTGAATGAAAATGTAATTGGGGTTGAAGAGGTAGTTGTTATTGGCTACGGGACAGTTAAAAAATCTGATTTAACAGGCTCAGTAGCTGTAGTATCAACAAAAGAACTTACCCGCAATCCATCAGCAAGTGCTGCGCAATCATTGCAGGGACGGGCACCCGGTGTATTGGTAATTCAAAATGGGGCTCCCGGCGGTGGAGCTACTATTCGTGTGCGTGGTGTTGGATCTATAAATAAGGGCTCCGACCCGATTTATATTGTTGATGGGGTTGAAGCGGGAAGTATAAATGGGATTCAACCCCACGAAATTGAAACCATGCAGGTGTTAAAAGATGCTTCGGCAACAGCAATTTATGGAGCAAATGGTTCCAACGGCGTAATAATTATTACAACAAAAAGAGGAAAATCGGGGAAACCTCAGGTAAATTTCAACAGCTATGTAGGTGTTAACCTTGCTCCGGAACAATATGACGTTATGAACGCCGATCAATACTCGAATTTTTACAAAACAATTTACGGCGACAGGCCGGAATATAATCAACCTTTTCGCGAAAAATATTATGGTTCAGGCTGGCAGGAAGGTACAAACTGGCAAGACCAAATGTTTAAAACCGGATTAAACCAAAACTATCACCTTTCTATTGCAGGTGGCGGAGAAAACAGTAATTACAGTATTGCAATGGGTTATGTAAACGAGCAGGGAACTGTTATTAAAACAAATGCCGAAAGATATAACCTGCGTGCCAACTCCGACTTTAAACTTGGCAAATATGTAAAAATGGGCGAAAGTATTAGCCTTACTTATAATATTGGCGAATCTCCAATTACAAATCAGGCAGGTATTTACGACTTAAACACTTCGCCGCTGATGAAAATTTACAATAGTTATTACAAGGGAGGATTTGAATCATGCCAAACCATTTACTGGGAAGACAGTGAAGGAAATTTACAGCAGGGTGCAATTCCTGATGGTTACGATGGGCCGGTTTATAACAATACCCTGGGCAACGACAAACCTAACTTGCTGGCAGCACCTTCTTTAGGCGACAATAAAAATTACGGATTGGGAACAAGAGCCAACGTTTATCTTCAGATTGATTTTACCGACTGGCTTATGTACAAAGTTACGCCTGCAATTGAAGTGGGCAACTGGCGAAATAAAAGATGGATGCCACAGTTTACCGGTAATCGTGCACCGGGAAGTGCATCTTTGTCAGAAGGTTATGGCGAGAATATTACCTTGAACCTCGAAAATCAGTTGTTGTTCAACAAAAAAATTAACGATGACCACAATATTCAGGCAACGGTTGTTCACCAGCTGAAATCAAGCCGTAACAACAGTATGTCGGGTAGTGTGAATGGTTTCGATTTTGAGCAGTTAAATACTTTGTCGAACGGAGGAACAGCGTCTTCCGTGTTGAGCGGATATACTTCAGATTATCGCATGCTTTCCTATCTGGGGCGTGTAATATATGACTACAAGGGAAAATATTTTGCTACAGGTTCTTATCGCTCTGATGGGGTTTCAGTTTTTGCTCCCGATTTTAGAAGGGGTAATTTCCTGTCGGCGTCGGTTGCTTGGAAAGTAAACGAAGATTTTTTTCAGGATGTCAAGCAAATTGATGCTTTAAAGTTGCGGTTTGGATGGGGGCAAACCGGTAACTCTGATATTGGTGGCGGTTTTCAGTATTTAGATAAAATTTCTGAAGCTACCCAGTTTTCTCCGGTGTTTGGCGACGACCAGCACATTGCACGTGCACAATATGTTTTCTATGGTTTTGGATCGAAGGAAATACATTGGGAATCAGCTGAAATGATGAACTTTGGCGCTGATATCAACATGTTTAACAACCGGCTTCAGGCAAGTGCCGAATACTATATAAAAGATAACAAAGACTTGTTGGTAGCCATTCCTATTTCAGCGGCATTTGGCCGGCAGGATGGAAACCCATGGTTTAACACAGGAAATATCCAAAACCGTGGCGTGGAGCTTTCTTTCCAATGGAGAGAGCAACGCGGAGAATTTAATTATGGCATAATTTCCAATTTCACTACTATTAAAAACGAAGTAAAATATTTACCTGTTACTGATATTACAAGTGGAAACAACCGGACAATTGAAGGCCATTCAATAGGTGCATTATATGGGTTTGTTTCAAATGGGATTATCCAGTTGAATGAAGACAATTATGCAAAAGGAGAAGACGGAAATTGGCAGAAAGATGCGAATGGACTGTACACAGGTTATAAACATGCCACACACGCCGGAAATACTCCGCAACCCGGTGATATTATGTACAAAGATTTAAATGCCGACGGCGATGTAACCGATTTGGATAAAACAATTATTGGGAAAACTATTCCAAGTTTTAACTATTCACTTGGTTTCGATTGCACTTACAAAAGTTTCGACATTAGCTTGTTTTTTTACGGTGTGGGCGATTTTCATATTTACAATGCACAAAGGGCAAATTTATCGGGTATGAACAGTCAGGATATGGACCACAATAAATTGGTTGATTTTGCCGAGAATTACTGGACTGTTGAAAATGCTTCAACAACACACGTGCGTTTAGATCCGTCGAACCGAAATGTTAACGACCGTATTTCTTCATTTTGGATTGAAGATGGCTCTTTTCTCAGGTTGAAAGATACTCAAATAGGTTATACTCTTCCAAAAGCTTATTGCGATAGATTGGGTATAGCCAATGTCAGGGTTTATGCAAATGCTTCGAATCTTTTTTGCATAACAGCATACAAAGGGCGCGATCCCGAAGGATTTATTTCGAGCAATCCGTTAAGCAGCGGTACTGATGGTGGCAGTTATTCAATGCCAAAAACATTTACCGGAGGTTTGCAAATCGCGTTTTAATTCAGAAATACTAAAAGAAAGAAAAAGATGAAAAAGTTACTGTCAATATTCATTTTAGCTATACTGTTTACTGCCTGTTCCGATAACTTTTTAGAAACAGAAAACAAAAACAGTCTCGATGTTGGTTCCTTCTTCAAAACCGAAAACGACTTGCTTTTAGCTGTTAATGCTGCATATACACCGTTTGCACATGGCGGTATGTTTGGTAATTTTTACTTGCTTCGGCTAAATCAAATTGACCCATACATGTGGTTTGAAAACCCAAAATCAGGGTTGGATCAAATGATAATAAATACCTCAGATTTTAGTTCTCCGTGGAGTGAATTGTACAGGGGATTATACCGCACTTCAGATATTTTAGCCAATATCGACCGTTTAAAAGATGTTATCGATCCGGTAACTTTCAACCAGTATAAAGGTCAGCTCACCTGTTTGCGCGGAATGTATTATTTCTATTTGGTTGTTTGGTTCAACACCCCAATTTATTATGATGAAACAAATGTGCCGACAAATCCATTGCAAGGTTTGACAAATGGTACTCCTGAGCAATTTTGGAATAAGCTGGAAGAGGATTTAACATTTGCCGCTGACAATTTACCATCTACATGGTCATCCAATGAAGCTGGCCGGTTAACAAGCGGAACTGCAAATGCAGCACTTGGAAAAGCTTTACTTTTCAAACACTTCCAATATTATTTGCGTTTTGGCAAAGGTGGATCTGCTGAAGATAAAGCCGATCTTGAGAAAGCAAAGGCTGCACTAAAAAAAGTTAAAGACAGTGGCGTTTATGAACTCGTTAAACCTAAAAACGAAACGAAGGAAGATTACCAGGCAGCTTTACTTTCCAACTATTCTTATTTGGATATTCCGGTTGGTTCAAATATTTACAAAGCCGAAAACAATAAGGAATCTGTTTGGGAAATACAATACAATGATGATAACCGCGCGGCACAGGGTTGGTTACCTGGCTGGCAGTGGGGAGGAAATTTGAATTATGCTTATTTATCTCCTTTCGGTTATCGTAACCTTGAAATAGATCCGAATTTATGGTATGAATACGAAACTGCCGGTGCCCCTGCAGGATATGACCGCGATCCGCGAGCGTATGCAACCTGTTATTTGGATGGTGATATGCTTGACTGGCGTCCGGAAACAGGCCGAAATGTACCGTTTCAGAGCGCAATACATGCCAAATCGATAGTTTTCAATTATAAATTGTTCAACGGTCCCGTACCCAGTCAGGCGCTTGGTATGAAGAAATACAACTATCCGCAGTTTGTCGGAAAATCATCACCCAACTCAGCCCCCTTTAACGTTCGTATGATAAGGTATGCTGACGTACTCTTAATGCTCGCTGAAACTTCATATTTGGTTAATAACGATGCTGATGGAACCGGGCTTTCTGCAATAAACGAAGTAAGGGCAAGGGCGGGGATGCCGGCTATAAACAAAGTAACTCCTGCGGCAATTGTGCATGAACGCGTTTGTGAATTGTCAACCGAAGGGCACAATTATATGGATATCGTTCGATGGATGTATGATCCAAATTACCCAATCGATCTGGCAAAACTATTCGGTGGCAAATTCAATCGTGAGAAAAACTACTGTTTTCCAATTCCGCAATCGGAAATTGATGCGAACAAGGGAATGTTAAAACAAAATCAGGGATGGTAAAAATATTTTTAATAATAAACCGGAAAACTATGAAAACCATGTATAAAATCTTCTTTATGTTGATTGTTTCGGTAGTTGTTTTTTCCTGTATCGAGGAAGAAATGATTGAAACAGATCCAAGTTTTGTTCTTTCTTTCGAACGCGATGGACAGACTGCAGCATTTGCCGGAACAAAATTTTATGTTATTCCAAATGGTTCAGGTGAGTTTTTTACACTTTTTGATGGAACTGAAGGCCATGTTTGGGGAGAAGCAGGAGCAAAAGGAATTGATTTCAATAAAGCTGATTCACTTTCGTTAAATTATTCAAAGGCGGGGAAATACAATCTGACTCTTGTTGTCAGCAGTGCCGGAGATTACGGAAATGATTTCTCCCGTAATTCAAAAACAATTGAAATAACTGTAGTGGATTTCCGAAATTCGTTTAACGCTTTCAATATCAATGGTACTGATGGATTTTTTGCTGATAACAATGAAATTCAATTTGCAGTTCCTGATGTGGTTACTGATTACAATTTTGTAGCAAACTTTGGAATAAACTCGCCTGATGCCAAAGTTTATGTTGACGGTGTTGAGCAAACTTCAGGTCAAACTGTTAACGATTTCTCACAACCTGTGGTTTATACAATAAAGTCAGGACAAGCCACCGAGCAGAAATACACGGTCAAATTTTCCACTTTCCCGGCTTCTGACGAAAAAGCAATTACCAAATTGCAACTGGGTGTTGGCGGAAATGGTGAAGTGGGGGTTATCGACCAGGAAAATAAAATAATAAACCTGACTTCCAATTATGCCACAAACCTGTCTTCCGTGAGATTGATTATTGCGTCATCATTTGCAAGCACAGTCTATCTCAACGGTTCAGTTTATTCCGACAGGAAAAACTACAATTTAACTTCCTCCGGCATAAACGAGATAAAAGTAGTAGCACAAAATAAGTCTGAAGCGGTGTACTCCATCATTACAGTTTTAGATAAACCGGTTAATACTTTCACTTTTGCGGGTTTGGTTCCGGCACCGCAAGGTGTTATTGATGAGCTTGCAAAAACAATTACTGTGGATGTGCTGAAGGGGACCGACATTACAAACCTGATTGCTGTCTGGACCGGATCGGTGGGAAAAGTTACTGTGGGAACAACCACGCAGGTAAATGGTACAACCGCGAACAATTTTTCATCTCCGGTTACCTACACTTTTTACAAAGGGTCAACAGCCGGTGACAAATACAAAGTGACTGTAAATGTCAAATAAAAACGATCGGTTAGCTCGGGTAATGAACGGAGATATTTTGAAAGAAATGGATTCATAAAACCCAGGCAAATATTTTGATTTCTGATAAAACGTAATATTAATTCTTGATTATTAACTTTTAAAACTAAAAAACATGAACAGAATTTTTACTTTTTTGATTGTCGTACTTTTTAGTGCAACTTCAGTGTTTGCTCAAGACGAAAATGACTCGACTTATGTGAAAGATTGGAAGTTTCCTATTGGATGGTGGTTCCCTAATCAGGCGGTTCCTGAAGGAGGAATTGAAGCATATCCGCACATGGAAACAAAGGCAGCAGTGGTAGCTGATTTTGATGCGGAAGCGGCCGATTTTGATGCGGAATGGGCAAAAATACCTGGCAATGGAAATATAATTGGTGGTGAAGGAAGACGCTTAGGCTTAACTGAATCGGACAAAGGTGATACTGACTTTGCGGGTGCCTTTAAAGTGCTTACCGACGGAAGTAATATTTTCATTTTACTTGCTTATAATGATGACGATGTTACAGGAAACGAAACTGTTGAAATCGCATGGGCTCCCTATCTTAAAATCAATGCAACTGATCCTGAAGGTTTTCCACAGGCCTGGTATGCCCGTTACAAACAATTTGGTGCTTACAAAGCAACTTTTAAAAGCACAGGATTTGATGCTGCAATGGTTGTTACCGGTAGCGGTGCCAACGAAGACGGTTCGAATGGTTTGATTGAATGGGGCGGAACAAACGATATTTTAGCAAATTACCTGTTTGTTGATAACAAAACTGCAGTAGGTTCAAATACCGTCAAACAAATTATTACTATCGGTTTTCCTTGTTTGACAGGTGAAGCCCGGCCCGATTTTAATATGGAAATCTGGAAAGCTATAAATGAAGGTAAAGGCATTTCATTTGATATGAAAATAAATGATGTTGATACTGATGATGCCTTGAACGCAGATGAAACACCTGTTCAAAAACCTGCAGAATACTGGTGGAATTCGACCAGCAACGATGCTTACGCAGTTACCTGGTATGCCGGTTTTCTGGGAGTTGAAGAATCAATCCCTACTGAAGGTGATGCAGCTTTTGTAAAAGACTGGAAATTCCCGATTGGCTGGTGGTTCCCAAATCAACCTCTGCCTGCTGAAGGAATTGATAATTATCCGCGTAAAGTTGCAAGCGCTTCAAAAATTGGAAGTTTCGATGCTGAAAATGCTGATTTTGATGCTGAATGGGCAAAAATAGCCGGAGATGGAAATAAACTGGGTGGCGAAGGCAGCCGGTTGGGTTTAGCTGCTTCCGACAAAGGAGATGCTGACTTCACAGGCGCTTTCAAAGCTTTTTGTGATGAATCGAATATTTACATTTTACTGCAATATGCTGATGATGATGTAACAGGAAATGAATCTCTTGAAATTGCCTGGGCGCCTTATCTGAAAATCGATGCACCCGAAGTTGAAGGTGTTCCACAGGCATGGTATGCACGTTATCAGCAATTTGGCGCTTATAAAGCTACTTTCAAAAAAACCGGTTTTGATGCTGCAATGGTTGTAACCGGTGGCGGTGCAAACGAAGACGGTTCAAACGGTTTGATTGAATGGGGCGGAACAAATGATATTTTAGCCAATTACCTGTTCCTCGATGACCACACTCCTGTAGGTTCAAATACAGTAAAACAAATTATTACCATCGGATTCCCAGCTTTAACCGGCGATGCAAGACCAGAATTCAACCTGGCAATCTGGACCGCTTTAAATGATGGAAATGGAATTTCTTTTGATATTAAAGTAAACGACGTGGATGGCGACGATGCTTTGAATGCAGATGAAACACCAGTTCAAAAACCTGCGGAATATTGGTGGAACTCAACCAACAACGATGCTTATGCCGTTACATGGTACGCAGGTTTCTTAAAAGTTGGCGGTACTGTTGGTGTGCAGCAAATTAAAATTGGAAGCAGTATTTTCGAGAGGATAACTCCAAATGAAATACTTTTCAATAAAACTGCAAACGTGGCTGTTTATAATATTCTTGGATCACAGGTTTTGGTGAAAAGAGATGTTACAAGATTAGATCTTTCAGGCCTGAAAACCGGTGTTTATATTATCCGCGCAAATAATGAGTCTCTCAAAATAGTTCGTTAGTTAATAAATGTTTTGGATCATTAATTACTTTGGTTAATGGTGAAATGAAAAGAGGGGAGTTATGAAAGTAACAATCCTCTTTTCCATTTTTTAATCGTACACAATTGGTTGTATTTTATAAAATTCAGAATAGTAAATATATTCTCGCTGGTTTCAGATTTGGTTGAAAATTTTCTCTGCAAAAAAATGAGTTCACATAAACATTAAAAAAAATGATAAAATTCAGCATAAAATTATCCACTTTTTTTCTGCTTGCTACACTTCTTTTTAGTGCTTGCGATAACGGCGATGAACCACAGCCGGAGGATGAATTCCAGCTCCCTTCAAAGATTATCAACAAAATAGAGATTGATGCAGATGGGGTAAAATGGTTTGCCACCGAAAAAGGAATTGTCAGTTTTGATGGAACTAACTGGACAATTTTTTCTGACAATGATCAACTTACAAACGGGGCAATTTTTGATATTACCGCGAAAACAAATAATAATTCTGCAGATGTCTGGATTGGAGGGAAAACCGGAGTTTCTTTTTTTACAAAAACTGAAAATCCGGTTAGCATTACCAATTATAAAAAAGCCAATTCCGAAATTTTATCCGACACAATTTATGCTGTTGGATTAAATAATAACAATACTAAATTTATTGGTACCGCAAAAGGTTTATCTATTTTGGAAAATGGCAACTGGACCGGTTTTTATGGCCGTGAAAGCGAACCAATCCTGAAATTTTTCAAAATCACTGATATCGCTGCTACTTCAGGTGGCAGTGTTTACGTTTCAACACAAGGCGGTGGTGTTTCGCGTTTTGTTTATACCGATGCTGTTTCGGGCGCAACTACGCTCAACCTCCCGTGGGCAAGCGGCCTGGTTTCCGAAAATGTGTTCACAGTTGTTGTGGTAAACGAAATAGAACAGTGGTATGGCACCGATGCTGGTGCGGCTCACCACACAAGCGAATCTACAAAAGCCGACTGGCAATCATACAGCCGTGAAGATGGTTTGGTTTGCGACACGGTTTATGCAATTGCACAGGATAAAAATGGAAATATGTGGTTTGGAACTCATAAAGGCATTAGCAAATTCAGCGGTTCAACCTGGATAAATTACACCACAAAAGATGGTTTGGTAGCCGATAAAGTAAACACTGTAGCAGTTGATACAGATGGTTCACTTTGGTTTGGAACCGATAAAGGTATTTCGCATTTTACCAACGGGATTTGGGAAACGATTGAATAAATTGTTTTTTCTATCTTCAATCCGTTCCGGTCAAAATTGCCATTTTTAGGGGATTTTTCACGTTTTCTTGTTTACAATTTTAAAGTATCAGACTTAAAACAGAGCTCAAATTACACTTACCTGAAAACAACTAAAACAATAATATCATGAGAAAATCAATCATTACTTTTTTGTCACTTCTTATTTGTCTCTTTTCCTTTGGGCAAACCGGTTTAGTTGAAAATTTCGATGACGGCAATTTAACCGGCTGGTCGGGTCAGCCCGATTATAAACTTTCAAATGTAAACGGTGAATTGCTGATAAAAGCTGATAAAGTTTCAACATGGAATAGTTTTCAGTTCGAATTTTCGCAGATTGACATTTCTGCAAATCCTTTCGTTAGTTTAAAAGTTAAAACCGATATCGATTTCAACCTGAATTTTGCAGTTTGGGATAATTCTGCAGAGCCAAAATATGCGTATCCGGCAAACGATGCTTATCAAAATATTGTTCATTCTGAGGGATTTGCAACTTATACTTTCGATTTCAGAAATGTTGCTGATGTTGACCTCAAAAAAATTGTAAAACTGAATTTTGTTTTTAATCCCGGTGGTGCGATGGGTTGCAAATCAACAGTTTATTTTGATGAAATAAAAATAGGCGACCAGGCGCCGGTTTTACCTGCCATAACTAAAATACCCGACCAGTTTCATTCAATTAACGCTGCAAAAGTGGTGGTGCCATTCTGGGGAATCAAAGATCGAGAAAGCGGAGAAAAAGTACTTTCGGTAAGTGCTGAAAGCTCAAATACTGCGCTAATCCCAAACCCGGATGTGACTTATGTGCCGGGCAGCTCTGACGGAACACTGGAATATACACCGGTTGCCGGTCAGTCTGGTTCAGCAGTTATTACAGTTACAGTTTCGGGAAATGCGGCTGATGAAAATGTCGTTACTTTTAATGTTACAGTTGAACCAAACAAAGCGCCTAAAATTGAACAGGTAGCGTCAAAAAACATTAAAAACGGAAAACTGACTGTAGTAAAATTAACAGGACTGGATGATGGTGATCCGCACGCCAGGCAAACACTCAGTATTTTGGCTACGAGTTTAAACCCTGAGTTGATACCTGATCCGGTTGTGGAATATAATTCAGGTGATTTTACTGCTTTGTTGAAATTGAATCCAATTGCCGGGCAAACAGGAAAAGCAACAATAAAATTGATTGTAAAAGACAACGGCGGAACAATTGCCGGAGGTATCGACACAACAATTATGAATTTCGAAGTCAATATTTTGGATGATGTAAACAATCCGCCTTCGATGAACCCAATCGCTGACCTTTCAATTTTGCAGGACAGCCAGCTGCAAACCGTTCATTTGCGTGGTATCTCCGATGGTGATGATGATAAGGAACAGGGAATTACAATCACTGCCGTTTCTTCAAATCCTTCGGTTATATCAGACCCAACTGTTATTTATTTAACCGGAACAGCATTTGGAGAATTACGTTTTGCCCCGGTAGAAGGGAAAACCGGAAATGCAACAATAACAGTTACGCTCACCGATGATGGCGGTGAAAATAATAACAACGGCAACGAATCAACAACTTATAAGTTTAATGTTGAAGTGCGTGAAAAACCGGTTTCAGGCTGGGAAGACGATTTTAATGATGGCGTTTTAGGTTCGGAGTGGCCCGCAGATTGGGGCGGACTTGGCGAAAACACGCATAAATGCAGTGAATATGACGGAATGATGCAAATTGAAGTCGATAAAACCCGGACAAACAACATGTGGGCCGGTCTGTGGTTTAGTATTCCAAATGAATTGGATTTATCTGAAAATCCATACATAAGCATTACCATGAAAACAGACAAGGCACCAAAAACGATGTTGATTTTTCTTTGGGATGCTTTCAACCATTACAACACGGCAAAAACTGTCAGAAAAACTGTGACCGGTGATTTTGTTGAATACTTTTTTGATTATTCCGATCCCAGTTTTCAGTTGCAGGGCGACGGCACTGTAGTTGATATTTCGAGGATAAAAGCGCTGTTGATTAATTTTGATCCGGGGGGCAGCAGTCCACTATTTAAAGGTAGTTTCTTCTTTGACGATTTTAGGGTGGGCGATAAAGCTCACCGGGCCCCTGTTACACCAAAAGTAACACTTGATAATATACCTGATTTTGCAATTGAAAAAGATGCGTCACCGCAAATTGTAACTTTATCAAATATTTCCGATGGTGAAGGGAATAATCCCGTAACTGTTTCAGCAACAAGCAGCAACAAAAGCCTTATCCCAAATCCTGTTGTTGGTGCGGTTGAAAATAATATCGCATTATTAACTTATTCGCCGGTTGCCGGACAAGCGGGTAATTCTGTTATAACAGTTACTGCTGCTGCTGAAGGTTCAACTTCAATTGTCAAAACATTTACAGTTTATGTAAGCGATTTGGATAGTGCTTCAGCTAAAGATGTTACGATAGATCTTTCCACTATTTATCAGGAAATAGATGGTTTTGGGGCATTTATGGGATCAGGCGGAAATGATCCGGACACAATTATTTCTTTGGCTGAAGATATCGGAATGTCGATGGCACGTTTTGGTGTTATTGGTGGTGGTTTCGAGGAAATAAACGACAACAGCGATCCAAATATTATAAATCTCGAAGCATACAATCCATCGGCACTTTCCATTTCGAATATGAAACGGATTGCACCTTTTGTCGATAAATTTATTGTAACATTCTGGAGCCCGGCCGGATGGATGAAACTTAATAAATGGGAAAATGGTGTTGAAGGTTATGCAACCGACAACAAACTCGACCCAAAATATTACGAAGAATATGCCGAAGAAGTGGTTGCAATGATTCAGGTTGTGAAGCGAGAAACCGGCAAAGACATTTATGCTGTTGGTTTACAAAACGAACCGCAGTTTAACGAACCTTATCCGTCGTGCCAGGTTAATCCGGGCGAGTTCAGGGACATAATAAAAGTGGTTGGTGGGCGCCTCGATGCTGAAGGTTTGGGAAACGTAAAACTATTTTGGGCAGAAGCACTTCCTGCACAAGGCAGCATTAAAGCTTATATTGACGTTGTAAAAGCTGATCCGGTAGCAGCTGCTTATGCCGATATTGTTGCAATACATAACTACGATGCTGATGGCGCAAGTGTTGGCGGCGCGGGGTGCGATTACTGGAATAGCATTTATAACTGGGCGCAGGCAGGCAATAATCAGTACAAGACCTGGATGACTGAAACTTCAGGACATAAAGATGATTGGAATGGAGCAATGACCCTGGCAGGAAATATTTTCAATGCACTCGAATGCGGAAATGCAAGCGCCTGGGTTTTCTGGAGTTTTTCAGTTTCAGAAGGTTCACCGGAATATGGACTTGTGGTGGGAAACCAGCCATCTTCACGTTTTTATGTGTCGAAACAGTATTACAAATTTATCAGGCCCGGCGCCGTTCGTGTGAACGCGGTTTCGGCAGGAATTCCGGCGATCGCATTTAAAGACGACAGCGCAAAAACGGTTTCTGTTGTTTTACTGAACAACACTACGGAGCCGCAAACCATCGAAATTAAAGGGTTGGGGCTGCCTTCTCAGTGGGAATCCTACACCACTTCGAATTCGCGCAACTGCGAAAAAGGCAAAATGGTTGGTTCTGATGGTTTAATTATTCTTCCACCCAGCAGTTTAACCACATTGGTAGGAGACAACAGTAATCCGCCTCCAACTGTTAATCAGGTTTTAAATATTGAAGTTGACAAAAATTCAGGCAGCCAAACGGTTCAACTTACAGGAATTACCGATGGCGAAGGTTTTACACAAAATATTGAAATTGTTGCAAGCAGCAATAATCCTGAATTAATTCCAAATCCTGTTGTTAATTATATTAACGGGCAAAATGCCGGAACTTTAACTTTCGCTGCCACTGAAAATAAAACAGGCACTGCAAAAATTACATTAACATTAACCGATGATGGCACTCCAACAGGAATTTCAACAATGCAGTTTACTGTTAATGTAAATGTACCAACCGGAATTGAAACACTTTCCGAAGGTGCAATTTCAGTTTTTCCGAATCCGGCAACTGACGTTGTAAAAATAAGTCTGGGAAAAACAAGGGGCAATTATTTGAGTATTTCAGATGAAACGGGAAAAATTATGACAGTTAGGGAAATCAATAATTTAAAGGAATTTGATATTAATGTATCAGATTTTGCCAAAGGTGTATATATGGTTACTATTACAGGAGACAGCAAGATGTACAGCACAAAATTCATTGTAAAATAAATATTATGAATACAAAACTAATCAGTATCCTTTTTTGCTTTGCAATACTTCAATTTACTTCAAATGCGAAAGAATATTTTGTAGGAACAAACGGAAATGACAATCAAAACGGAACAAAAAATTCACCATTCAAAACTATTTTTAAAGCATCGGAAATGGCGCAACCGGGCGATACGGTTACAATTTTAGGTGGCGAATTCCATCTCGAAAAACAGTTTCGTCCTGTTCGTTCAGGAACTTCGGATAAGTGGATTCTTTACAGGGGAGCACCAGGGCAAAAAGTTGTTTTTGATGGCGGTTTAATCAAAAAGGTTGTGCAAAACCACGATTCTGTCCAATTCAGCCGGTTAACTGCCGGGCTATTCCAAATTGAAAAAGTAAATTACCTGCGTTTCGGGAATATTGAAGTGCGAAATTCTGATGCGGGAGGTTTCATTGTCCGCGGGCCCGAATGCAAAAAAATAGAACTTCTAAATTGTAAATCAAATCATTCGCATAATTCCGGCATTGGTTTATGGTATTGCGATTCGGTGCTGGTGAGTAATTGCGAAATAACCGGCGCAAACGATAACGACGACCAATATTATTTACCCGGCCAGCGAAAAGGCGGCGAAGCACCGCACGAAGCGCTTTCAATTTGCGGTGCAAGGTTTTTTGAAGTTGCGAATAATCATGTTCACCATTGTTTTAAGGAGGGAATTGATTGCAAGGAAGTGAGCCGGCATGGAATAATCCATAACAATTTGGTACATGATTTACCACGCCAGGCCTATTACACTGATGCATGGTTTGGTTTGCTGGAGGATGTTGAATTTCATTCGAATACAGCTTACAACTGCATGTGGGGTTTTGCAATCAGTGTCGAAGGAAAAGGATCGGAATTACGAAATGTGCGGTTTCACCATAACCTGATTTACAATATGACAGGTTCCGGAGTTTTGTTTGGTATGTGGGGTGACAATCTGCTCCGTTCAGATATTCACATTTACAACAATACATTTTACCACTGTGGTTCACCAAATCTTTGGTGCGGCGGGGTAGGAAGTATTGATATTCTGTCGAAAAACTTCAGGGATGTTTTTATTTACCGTAACATTTGCGACAAAGGCTGGGATTATGAAATGGGTTTTACATTCACTCCCGAAGAAGTTGAAAAAGCCTTAAATGAAAGAAATTTTGTTGCTGCCGAAAATCTCTTTGAAAGTGCCAAAAACCGCCCCAGCCGACCGGGACAGTTTGATGTAATGGTTTGTGAATATTTGCCGCCAAACAATCAAATGGGCGCACCGTTGTATCGCAATGAACCGGAATTTGATTTTGTACCCGAAAAAATACCGGAAGTAAAGCAAACCGGACGAAAATGGAAATACGAACCTTCGCCGTGGTTTGGGGCATTAAAACCGGTTGAACAGTAAAAAACTTTTACGATGAAAAATCTGATTTTAGTTTTTGTTTTCAGCCTGCCGGTCTTTTTGCAGGCCCAGGTAACAACATGGCAGTCACCTACTGGTTTTTCTTCCGAAAAATATTATCAGGTAAAAGTAAATGGTGTTGAAGTTCCGGTTTACGACACGCCTGTAGCTTCCTATGCTTTGTTTGATTTTTCAGGTGAAGCAAATGTTGAAGTGAATACAATGTACGATGTGCGCTGGGTTGATATTCGTCCGGTGCGCCGGGAGCTAAAACCTGAATATACAGGAGATAATTCGTTTCAGTTTAAGTTGAAAACTGCAGGCAATTTAAGTGTTGAATTAAACGGAAGGATCAGGCAGCAGCCGCTGTTCGTTTTTGCCGGTGAACCTGAAAAAGATCACCCATCAAAAACGGATAAAAATGTGATTTGGTTTGAAACCGGAAAGTTGTACAAAAATGTAAAAATTGAATTGCAGGACAATCAAACTGTTTATATCGAAGGCGGAGCAGTGGTTCAGGGTTATATTTTTGCAGAAGGAAAGAAAAACCTGAAAATTTGCGGACGCGGAATTTTGGAAGGTTCGTTTAACAAAACCACACCGGGAAACAACAACCGCTTCCTCTATTTTCGCGATTGCGAAAATGTTACTGTTGATGGCATTACATTGCACAATGGAACAACCTGGCAAATTGCAACTTTTCACTGCAACAATGTGAATATTAAAAACACTCGGATTGTAAGCGAGAGCGGAAGCGACGATGGTATGGATATTTGCCGCTGTACCAATGTAATAATTGACAATGTTTTCGCACACACAAAAGACGATTGTGTGGCCATAAAATCGCAGTTGGATTATCCCGGTTCGCACCCAACCGACAATATTCTTGTGAAAAATTGTGTTTTCTGGAACTCGATTTGGGGAAATGCAATCGAAATTGGTTTTGAATTGTACTCCGATGAAGTTAAAAATATCCGTTTCGAGAATATCGATATTATTCATGTTGAAGACGGCGCGGCAATGAGCATTCACAATGCCGGGCAGGCGCACGTCCACAATGTGGTTTTCGAAAATATCAGGGTTGAAGATGCACGCCAGAAATTGTTCGATGTGGCTGTTTTCTTTTCTCAGTGGGGACCCGACGGAAACCGCGATCCTGAATTTACAAGTAAATATTATTTGCACGGAGCCTGGGACGGTGTTCAGAAAATACCGGAAGGAACTGAAGAATATCATCGTCAGTTCAGAGGAACTGTAAGCAATATTTTATTTAAAGATATTCAGGTTGCCGGAGGTTTGTTGCCGTTTTCAGTTTTTCATGGTTTCGATTCAGAAAAAAACGTTTCGGACATTAAAATTGAAAACCTGACTTATTTGGGAAAGAAATTAGATAGCGCCGGGAAAGCAAAAATCAGACAACAAAACACAAAGAATCTTATTGTTCATTAGAAATTCGTTAACTCGTTTACTTTTGGCAAATATATTTTGATGACTATTTTAAGACGATAATCACAGATCTTTTTTTCGAAACTGTCAATTTGAATGATTTCAATGCAACTTAAAAAATAAACTTGCCTGTACAGGAATCTTTATTTTTTTAATGAATTATTTTTCAAATTGGTTTCATTGAAAATTATTAATAAAACAAGCATTCATGAGATTTAATTGAGGTAATTGGTTCAATCCGGAAATTCCAAACGGAAATTTGTTCGTAACGTGCTTTCATCCAGCCCGCAGTTAATCTGTTTATTGAGTTCAAAAAGATAAATATGGTTTGTTTTTGCCGACTGATGAAAATTGGATTCCAAATACTTCTGGATTGTTATCGGAGTTGTTATTTTTAAAATCCAAAATAGATTGTATCTTAATTCGATAAAAATTAAACCGAAAATGAAAAAAATTACTGTATTTGCATTTGCTGTTTTAATGGGAACTGCAATGCTTTTTGCCCAAACAAAATCTCTTCATAAATCACCCGTTTTAACCGAAGCATCTCCTGAATCGGTTGGGATTTCTGCCGAGCGTTTGGCCCGAATCGATAAAATGTGTGAAGTAGAAGTGGCAAACGGAAATGTTCCCGGAATTGTTTCGCTTGTAGCCCGAAACGGAAAAATAGTGCATTGGAAAGCCTATGGAATGGCAGAAAATCAAACCGGAAGAAAAATGGAACGCGATGCCATTTTCCGCATTGCATCACAATCAAAAGCCATAACTTCTACTGCTGTAATGATGTTGTGGGAGGAAGGGAAATTTAAACTTGACGATCCAATCTCGAAATATATTCCTGAATTTAAGAATCAGCAGGTTTTAAAATCGTTTCAGTACAGCGATACAACCTGGACAGGAGAACCTGTAAAAAATGAAATTACAATCCGGAATTTATTGTCGCATACCTCAGGAATTGGTTACGGAATTATTGATGGCGACGAGCGTTTTAAGATGATTTATGCCAAAGCCGGAGTAACCGATTTGTTTACAACCGAAAAAATTACAATTGCCGAAAGTGTGAAAAAACTGGCTAAACTGCCTTTGCACCACAATCCCGGTGAAAGTTTTACCTACAGCGAAGGACTTGATGTTTTGGGTTATTTTATCGAAGTGGTTTCGGGAATGCCATTTGACGAGTTTTTGAAAACACACATTTTTGATCCGCTTGGAATGAACGACACTCGTTTTTATTTTCCCGATGAAAAAGCAAAACGTTTGGTTGCCGTTCAGCAAAAAGTTAACGGAAACTGGGAAAAGTATCCGGTTACCTTTTATGATACTGATTATCCGGTGAAAGGTGCGAAATCATTCTTCTCGGGCGGAGCAGGCCTTTCAAGCACGGCAAAGGATTATGCAACATTTCTTCAGATGTATTTAAACGGCGGAGAATATAATGGGGTAAGGATTTTAAGCCGAACCACAGTCGATATTATTTTAAGCAACCAGTTAGGCGATATTCGTGGTGATAAATCCGATTCCCAGTTTGGCCTTGCATTTGGCCTGTTAACTCAACTCGGTCAGAACAAGGGAGGAAACGGAAGCGCCGGTACTTTTGACTGGGGCGGTTATTTTAATACCCAGTATTTTGCCGATCCGGTTGAAAATGTAATTGGAATTATTATGAAACAAACCCAGGGTCCGGTAAACGATCAAACCGGCTGGAAATTCAGACAAATGGTTTTTCAAACTATTGATGATTAGGATTTTCTCAAAAACATTAAAAAGTAATTTTTTGTTTTGATTGAAAGTAAAACTTAAAACAAAAGAAAATGCAAACAAAAATTTATCCATGCATCTGGTTCGATAATCAGGCTAAGGAGGCAGCTACTTTTTACTGTTCGATTTTTAAAGATTCGAAGATTATTAGTGAAAACTCATTTGTAACCGCTTTTGAGTTGAACGGAAAGCAACTTATTGGTTTAGATGGAGGC
Organism: Draconibacterium sp.; assembly: GCA_035391305.1. Classification (GTDB taxonomy): domain Bacteria; phylum Bacteroidota; class Bacteroidia; order Bacteroidales; family Prolixibacteraceae; genus Draconibacterium. Next base: position 83,376 of record DAOPKR010000003.1, on the reverse strand, counting down.
CCCATGTTTAAAATTACGCCTTCTATTTCGTTGTCGGTAAATTGCGATTCAGCTGATGAAGCTGACCGCATTTGGAATATTTTAATTGAAGGTGGCCACGCAATGATGGAAATTGATAAATATCCGTGGAGTGAAAGATATGGCTGGTTGATTGACAAGTATAACATGACCTGGCAAATTTCTTCAACAGGAAGTAAAAACGGAGAATTGCGCATTTTACCAAGTTTTCTTTTTACCGACAAGCTTTTTGGTCAGGCCGGTGATGCTGTTAAGTTCTATACTTCGGTTTTCGAAAAATCGGCAACAAACGTAATGGTTTTGTACCCGGAAAATGACCTTTACGAAGGAAAAGTTATGTACTCTGAATTCAGTTTAAATGGTGCAGATATGATTGCAATGGATGGGCCTGGCAATCACAATTTTTCTTTTAACGAAGGAGTTTCGCTGGTTGTGGAATGCGAAAACCAAAGTGAAATTGATTATTTCTGGGAAAAACTAACAGAAGGAGGCGAAGAAAGTATGTGTGGCTGGCTGAAAGACAAGTTTGGAGTTTCGTGGCAGATCATTCCGGCAATTTTGCCAAAATTGATGGCTGATCCTGAAAAGGCTCCACACGTTTTTGAGTCTTTTAGAAACATGACAAAATTTGAAATTGATAAATTGAGATCAGTATAATTTTTAAAATGAAGAAAAGGAGTTTATTGATTAAAAATCCACGAATTTTAACTTCTGTCTTCGGTTTATAAAAAAATATGGACAAAGTAAAAGAACTTGCAAAAATGATTGACCACTCCATTCTTCATCCAACAATGACGGATGAAGACTTAAAACGGGAGTGTGCCGTTGCCGCAAAATATGATGTTGCCTCGGTTTGTGTAAAACCTTATGCAGTAAAACAAGCGGTTGAAAACTTAAAAGGAACTGATGTTTTGGTGGGTTGCGTAATCGGTTTCCCTGCCGGAAATTCAGCAATCGAGGTAAAAGTATTTGAAGCTGAGCATGCCTGTAATGATGGCGCCGTTGAGATTGATATGGTAATAAATGTTGGAAAAGCATTGCAGGGCGACTGGGATTATATTGAAAAGGAAATCGGTGCGGTTACTGAAGCATGTCACAAACACAGTGCAATTGTTAAAGTTATTTTCGAAACAGATTATGTAAACCGAAAAGAAGACATTATTAAATTGTGCCGGATTTGCGCAAAAGTGGGCGCCGATTATGTGAAAACTTCGTCGGGTTTTGGATTTGTAAAACAGGCAAACGGAGATTATAATTATACAGGAGCAACCATAGAAAACCTGAAATTGATGAAAGCCAGCAGTGGGCCAAATGTTAAAGTAAAAGCTGCCGGTGGTGTTCGTACTTTGGATGGTTTGCTGGCAGTGCAGGAAGCCGGGTGTACTCGTTGTGGTGC
>DAOPKR010000003.1:80799-81862 GCA_035391305.1 Draconibacterium sp. | reverse complement strand
TGGGCCAATACACAAAAACTTGCTTCAAAAGAATGGAGTTTTCCTCTGTTTTATTGGGACTACACAATTGGCGTAATTCTATTATCGCTTTTTTTTGGTCTTACATTAGGAAGTAATGGTTCCGGTGGACAGGCATTTATTCCCAACTTATTAAATGCTGCACCACAAGCAATTTTATTTGCACTTCTTGGTGGAGTTATTTTTAACATAGCAAATTTACTTTTGGTGGCAGCAATCGAAATTGCCGGAATGGCAATAGCTTTTCCAATAGGTATTGGGCTTGCTTTGGTTTTGGGAGTTTTCAATAATTATCTGCCAAATCCTGAAGCCTATAATGCACTTTATCTGTTTGCCGGAGTTGGTTTTGTAACTCTTGCCATAGTCATTAATGCTATGGCATATAAAAAGGTATCTCAGGGAAGCAAGTCAACTAAAGGAATTATACTTTCATTGGTTGCAGGTTTGTTAATGTCATTTTTTTATCGATTTGTTGCCGATTCAATGTCAACAGATTTGGTAAATATTAAAGCAGGCATGTTTACTCCATATTCGGCTGTTTTTGTGTTTTCTGTTGGAATTTTTATTTCAAACTTTTTGTTTAATTACTATTTTATGAAAAAGCCGGTTTCAGGAAATCCCGTAACTTTTCGAATGTATTTTAAACAGGGAACTCCAAAACTTCATATAGTAGGAATAATTGGAGGAATTATCTGGAGTTTGGGAATGATGCTGAGCATTATGGCCGGAGATGTTGCCGGTTATGCAATCTCTTACGGATTGGGACAAGGAGCAACTTTGGTTGCTGCAATTTGGGGTGTTTTTGTGTGGAAAGAGTTTAAAAATGCTCCCAAAGGGACTTCAAATTTATTGATTGTAATGTTTGCAAGTTTTATTCTGGGGTTGATTCTGATTATCCTGGCTAACGGCGCTTAAATACTTTTTTTGATATGAAAAACAAAATAGTAGTAATCGGCAGTTCCAATGTCGATTTAATCATGAAAATGGACCACCTCCCCGAAAAAGGCGAAACAGTAACCGATGCTGAATTTTTCCAGGTTTATGG
>DAOPKR010000003.1:78279-80699 GCA_035391305.1 Draconibacterium sp. | reverse complement strand
GCAAAAGGTGTTGAAAAAGTAATTATTACGCTTGGTTCGAAAGGAGCTTTTGTAGTTACAAAAAATGAAAAAGTTAGTGTGCCTTCTTTTAAAGTTAAAGCCGTTGACACAACAGCCGCAGGCGATACTTTTTGCGGTGCATTTTCTGTTGCTTTGGTCGAAGGAAAATCGTTAAAAGAATCTCTTCAATTTGCGAGTGCTGCTGCTGCAATTTCGGTTACAAGAATGGGTGCTCAGCCTTCAGCACCAAAACGTGAGGAAATTGATTTGTTTTTATTGGAAAACTCATTATAAAAAAGGGAATATTCCGAAACTTCTATTTATAATTGTTACTGTTGATATATTAGCTTTTTCGTTACCAAATTATTTTTCGATTTAAAAACAACCAGATAAATTCCTGATTTCAGATTCAAATTGTTTAGTTGAACATTTTGATTATGATATCCTTCAGACAAAAATTCATTCACAAGTGTACTTAACAGGCGACCATTAATATCATACAAACCGATTTCAACTTTTTCGGTTTGTTCAAGCGAAAAATTAATGTTTACAGAAGAAGTAGCTGGGTTTGGGTACAATTCAAAATTAAATGTATTTGTTGCCCAAACCGGTGAAATTGTGATGATTGAATTTTCATCATCAATCATTGGTGAACCATTCAGGTATTTTGAAACAGCCCAGTATTCAACCATGTTTGGGTCGCCGGTTGGATTTGTTTGCGCTGAAATCAATGAATAACCATCACCATCAGGTTCTGTTGGCCACGGAATTGTATCATAAAATGTAAATGAAATCACTGTTTCATTTGTGCTTGTTGCCAATTCAATATGTTCACCACCATTTGACAAACTGCCCGAGTAACCGTGGCTGGTTGAAAATCCATATAACTGTTGAAATTCAGCAGGATTTGAAGCAACTACCACAAATGATTTTGGGGCAATTGTTGTTCCGTTTGGAAATGTATAGGAAATACCGTCTGTAAATGACAAACCTGATAAATCCAGAGTCGTTGTTCCTGTATTTTTCAATTCAATAAACTCAAGTTCTTTTGCATCAACTGTATTCTGATCGGTAGGGTGATAGTGCAATTCAGTAACTTTTAAATCGGTGAAAAGTGCGGAATTCTCGAAAACTATTTCATGCAGCGGACTCCATTCGGAATCAGAAAGCCTGATTCGTGTTTTTATGCGTGTACCGGGAGATACTTCTATCGTTTTTGAATTTCCTCCGTTTATTGCGGAACCGGAAGTTTTGCCACCAATTGAGCGCGGGTCTGTGCCATCTGTTGTGTAAGCAATAACTCCTTTACCATTTTGGTTTTCCATCAGTAAATTGTAGTTTCCTGTTACTGTAACTTTTCGGTCAATTATTTCAATCCCGTTATTTTTAAAAACCGGAGGTTTTAAACCAACATATAATTTTTCGTCGAGAAGTTGCTGTAAAACAATATCCGACCGGTAAGGCATATAATCGTTTGATACCTGATTTACTGCATTCAGCCAGTCGTCTTTTGTTCTTGCCGGCCAGTTTCCTGCATCTCCCCAGCGTGCCGATTCGGCAATGATTGCCAGCTCAAGTTGGTCTGAAGTTTTCTTAAACCTGCTTATGCACGAATCGGGTGTAAATGCCCCGGTATTGAAGAAATGGCTGTAAACCCTGTCGGCAAAGCGCATTCTGTATTCTGCATTTTCAGAAAGCTTAAAATGCAGCCATTGCGGGTGGAATTTTCCGAAATACGAAACATACATCCGGTTATTGTCAGTACTCCCAATATTAACCCTGTTTTCGTTGATTCCAACTCCCGGGCTCACCGGATCGGCAAGTAATGTATGTTCAGCATCATGAATAAAAAATCTGAAACCATCGCGTTTCTTTGTTCTGTCGTCAATTACAAAGAAGTTATTGGGATTGTAATTCTGTGAAAATTTTGAAACCGGTGAATCAAAGTTACCTCCATAAAAAATGGTTAGCATATAATCAATCAGGTTGTCAACATCAACATAAACGTTTAGTGAGGTGTCCACAGTTCCGGTTGGGCTGAGCCCGAGTAGTTTAAAATAATCTGAATTTAATGAAAACCCTTTCTGGCACATATTCCAAATGGCTTCCCAACTGTCAGTATTTCCATCGGTTGCCTCAATTTCGTATAAACCAAAATCATCACCAATATCAACTTTTATTACATCGTAATCTTCTTTTTTGCCACCAAAATATGATTCGGCAAAACTTGCTTCAGCCCGTTCCTGGGTTTGATAAACTCCCCAGTATAGTCCATTCAGATATAAATGGTAATATCTGCTTCGCGAGTAGGGTTGGTTCATGTCTTTTTGGCAATCGCGCGAAAAAACATCCCTGTTCATTGTGTTGTAACGCGACTGGTCGCCACCGTTTGCCCACGAATAGTTTTGCGAAGTTCTTAA
>DAOPKR010000003.1:76834-78179 GCA_035391305.1 Draconibacterium sp. | reverse complement strand
TCGGGGTCGGTTGACACCGAAATGGTTGGAATATCGAGTAGTGCACTTTCCATCAGGTTTTTGTAACGGTTGTCTTCAACAATGTTTATGTCCATTGGCAAGTCAATTCTTTGCCCGTTAATATTGCTGGCAGGCCAGTTTCCACCCGGGTTTTCGGTTTGATTTTTTACAGCCGCAATAAAAATATATGACCTGGTTGTTGCTACGCCCGGAGCGAAACCTTCCTTATATGTGGATGCCCGTAAAACAACTGCACCTGTTTTACCTCTGCCACCGGTTGTACTGCCCGGATCGATGAATACGCTTACCGGTGAAACACCGGTTAACACGTTTGATGCTGTTTTTGGATCGCTGCCGTCCAATGTATATTTTATTGTTTCACCCGGTGAGCCGGCAGTCAGTTTCACTGTAAACGGGTTTTTGTAAAAGCCACTTTGTATATCGCAGGTAACTGTACCTTCTGTTACAGGCAAAAACTTTTTACCTTCAAGTTTTAAACCCAGATAAAAATCAGAGCTGTTTCTGCCAACATTAAAACCCTGAACGGCAATTATATTTTCGCCGTTTATCAAATTGATATCGTTTTTATCAAAAACAAATCTTTCGATTTCCCCGAATTCATGACTTCCTGTTGCACCCGAGTCGTAAGCGTAATTATTCAATACATTTCTTTTTGCAACTTCGTTACCATTTATCCAAACAACAAATCCATCATCATAATCAATGTTTAATATAAGTTGATCTATATCGTCAGTGTTTCCGATTGTAAAATGTTTTCTGATATACACGGTCGTATATCTGTTCATCATGTTGCTGAGTTCAGTTCCACCTGTTCCATCACCATACCTGAAAGGTGCATTTCCTTTCAGCCATTCTGAATCATTAAATTCATTACCTCTCCAAAGGTTTACAGGTTGTGAAGGTTCCGAGATTCCCCTGAAATATGTCCATTCCGAATTCCAGTCGATAAAAACCTGTGCTGAAAGATTGATGCCTGTAAAAAGAATAATTATGAAAATGATATTGATTTTGAAAATATTCATATTGAAAATTGGTTTGACAGAAACTATTAATCCTGTAATTACTGATTTTATTATTTCATGCACTCTGACAAAATTATAAACATTTCGTAGTTTTTATCCGGCATATTCAAACTACAGAAAAAGATTGCTTTTAATTCTTTAATACTTTGAAATTATTTTGGAGAAAATATTGTGCCCCTGAATTACTTTTACAAGGTACATTCCAGTTCCAAGTTCATTTATATCGATTGAATGTTTGCTTTCGTTGTATTTTTCAGTTTTAACAACTTGCCCGTTTAAGGTTGAAATCGTTACATAAACTG
>DAOPKR010000003.1:49041-76734 GCA_035391305.1 Draconibacterium sp. | reverse complement strand
TTAAAGTTTTAAAACAGAAAATTGTGTCATTTTGAGTTTGACCAAAAACAGAACCTGCAAAAACTATGGAAAAGAAAATAGTTATATAATACTTCATCATGCTAATCAAATTTATTCCGAAAACTTTTACGGTTATTTTTTAAGAATTACTTTTCCTGAAAACACTGTCCGGCTCGAATTGTCATGTATTTTGTACAGGTACATTCCATCGGGCAGCAAACTGTTTTTGTCATTGTTTCCTCTCCATTCAATTATATCCGAATTTACAAAACTGAAGTTGTTGACCAACTGTCCCGAAAAATTGTAGATTTCAAGTTTCGAATTTTTTGAAACATTCAACGGTCTTTTAAAACGTGTGTAATTTGAAAACGGGTTTGGCACTGCAATATTTATATTTTCAATTTTGTATGAAGAAATACTGCTGACACCATTTTTAATGTATTTCAGTTCAATTCCTTCGCCTGTGCCAAGATTTCGCGAGTAAAGCCTGTCGGTTGCATTGTTCCAGTGTTCAAAAACACCAAGGCTTTTCAATGGTGTTCCATCGCCTTCCGGGTCGTAGGTAAATCCTTCGGGCCAAAAATCGCTGCTGGCACATTGCAAAAGATAATCGGCAATTTCGGTTTTAAACTGAACCGGATAATTTGCTTTGGAGGCATCTTCTGAATATTCCTGAAAAAGAATATCATAACAAACCGATTCGAGCGCAACCGGATCCTGTCCGATAAATATCGAATTTGGATAATCATTGTTAAAAGGCTCGGATTTAAATTTCGATATCCAGCCTTCCCAGCCTTCGCCGCCCCAAATGCCATCAACAATATAAATCAGCGCTTTGCCGCCGGTTTGTTCGTGCCCCATGTAATCAACAGTGTGGCGGTATTTCTGTGTGCCGCGGCTGTTTGCCGGTAAATAAGGGTGCATTTTTATAGCATACTGACTATTTGGATTGTCACCTTTTTCCAAAAACGAACCCTGGTGGTTTTTGGCAATTAAAGTAATCCCACCTTCGTTGTGGCTTTTTAAACAAGGTATATTAATAATGTATGTAGCATCAAGATATTGCTGTGGAAGAGTTGACTGCAAACTGTTATTGCTGAATTTTAATACGGCATTTGCTGATGGCTTTGTCTGATGAATTCTGTTGCGGCCAAAACCATCAACATAATAAACCTCAGGGTATTTGCTCATCACCAAATCTATGTACTCTTCCCTGAACTCGCGGTACGGATCGCCCATAACTATGTCGGTTTGGGCAACACCTGCATTCTCAACCAACTCATATAAAATGGCATTTAACAATTGTGGTGCAACATCCATTCTTTGCGGCCTTTCCTGGTCGCTGCAACTCTGGTTTGTAAGGTTAATTTTGAATGCAATTTTTTCACCGGCAGTATATCCGACATCTCCGCGGCCGTGAAAACTGTTGAAAGATCTGAAAATAGCATCCCACGCTTCTGCCATGTTTTCTTTCCCGGTATATTTCAAAATTGACGATGCCAGCATTTCCTTTACAACTGTTTCGTCAACATTTAAATCGCTGTACCAAAAATCGGAACTTCCTTTTTTAGGAATGTAATTTTCATTTGTTGCGTTTTCATCATGTGCCCAAACTACCCTGCCCGGAAATAAACCCTGTGCAACTCCGATTGGCTGGTTCGATTCAACAGGGAAAGTGTTGTCAACCGGATTTAACATATTGGCAACAGCAGTTTTATTATCATTTAAAATTATTGCTGAAACTGATATTATTGCAAAAAGAAGGAAAACTGATCCAAGTATATATCTTGACTTGTGAAATGCCTGTTTGAATTTTTTAAACGAATACATTGAAGAACTAATTGCCAGCAAATAAATTACAAACGACGACATTAACGGCGCTGCGGCCTGCATGCATGGATAAGTGGCACGACTTGGTTTTGGAATCACCCTGATTAAAAACCACAGGGTGGCTGATATTCCGACAATAAAAAGGTAGGTTTTCGAGGTTTTAAAGTTTCCCCACGAGAATTTCTTTTTCATTTTTATCAGGTTTTAGTTGTGGTTTGCAATTATAGGCATATTTAACCTGTTAATGAAATTCTATATTGCAGACTTGAATTAAATGTTTCGCGAAAACAGGTTATACACTTTTCGCTTCCAACATTCTCAAATGTGTTTTCCTTGCTGTTTTCATTTGTGGGAGGTATAGTTATTTCTGGTATTTCATGACTGTTTTAGGGTATTTTTTACATTGAAAATGAAATCGAAAAACACAGTTTAATCCATTAACTGATGATTTTGTTCGACTGAATAAATTAATCCAATTCATTTTTTTGCGGTTCGAAACAGAATTCTTAGATTTCGAACCTTTTTAAATTCAGTGAAAATGAACAAACCGAAAACTGCTGAAAAAAAAATTCCAACAAAACATAAAGTTGTTTTCAATTTAATTACCGGATTAATTCCTTTCCTGATTTTACTGGCTTTTGAAGGTTTACTTCGATTGTCTGGTTATGGCGACAATCTTGATCTTTTTATCAGGAATTCAACCGAAGGCTACGAAAAATACATGATCGTAAATCCGCGGGTTGGTAAAAAATACTTTCAGAAATTTGAATACACCGCACCTGCAAATGATATTTTCCTGGCTGAAAAACCCGAAAATACTTTCAGGGTTTTTGTAATGGGAAGCTCAACTGTCTATGGTTTTCCGTATGAACGAAATCTCATGTTTTCGCGCATACTTCACCAGCAACTTGAAGATGCATATCCCGACAAAAAAATTGAAGTTGTAAACACTGCAATTACAGCTATCAACAGCTTTACCCTGCTCGATTTTTCGGGCCAGATTTTGAAATATGAACCCGATGCCATACTTATTTATGCCGGGCACAACGAGTTTTACGGAGCTTTCGGTATCGGGTCGAATGAAACCATGAGCCGAAACCGCGATTTGACCCAGCTTCACATAACATTAATGGATTATAAGATTTATCAGTTGCTCAGAAATGTTATTGCCGGGATTTCGCAAAAAATAGCAAGCGGGAAAAATGATGAAGTTCACGGCACATTAATGAAAAGGATGGTTGCCGATAAGGATATTTTGCTTAACAGCGATGAATACAAAATTGCGATGGAACGGTACAGGCAGAACATGACAGATATTTTGGAAAAATTCAAAAAGAAAAACGTTCCGGTATTTTTTAGCGAAATGGTTTCGAATGTCAGTGGGATGGAACCATTTAACTCTGTTTCGGCAGACGGACTTGAACCTGCAAATGAGGTTTACAAAAAAGCCCAAAAAGCTGAGGAAAACGGAGATTTCGATAATGCGCTCGAATTATATTACAAAGCAAAAGATTTGGATTGCATCCGTTTCAGGGCTTCTGAAGAAGTAAACAGTATTATTAATGAATTGGCTGAAAAATACAAAACTTATAAAGTCCCGATGCTTTCGTGGTTTCAAAGTCAATCACCAAATAAACTTATTGGCAATAATTTAATGACTGAACATGTGCACCCGAATATTGATGGTATTTTTTTAATGGCACAGGCATTTCGTGATGAAATAGAAAAATCGAAAATTCCGGGTGAACCAGGCATTTCAGACATTTCTTCGGAATATTACAAACGAAACTGGGGTTACACCGAACTCGATTCGTTAATTGCGCACCACCGGATTCAACTTTTAAAAGGATTCTGGCCGTTTACAAATGATGAAACTTTGGGTGTAAATTATAGAAACGGTTACCGCCCAAAATCATATACCGATTCACTGGCTTTTACCGCAATGAAAAATGCAGATATATCGCTCGACGAGGTCAGACTTGATTTGGCCCGAAAATATGAAAAGGCAGGGCAAATTGAAAAAGCCTATAAAGAATATGAAGCCCTGGTAAGAACAAATCCTTATCTGGCTGTGAATTACCGCGATGCTGCCAATTGCCTCCTGCAACTTTCCGATTTGCCGCTTGCCTTGAAATACTTCAAAAAATCACTCGAATACGAAGAATCGTTTTTTGCAAATTACAGGATTGGTGAAATTTATTTGCTGATGGGAGATTACAACAGTGCAATCGGTAGTTTCGAAAAGTCATTTTCACTGGCTCCCGATGATAAAAAAGTGAACGTTCTGGCAAAATCATACACAGCTTTTGTTTATGCCAATAAAACAAACGAGGCTAAAGCCGCGGCTGCCGAGTTGAAAAGAGTTAATGCCAGTCAGCTGTTAAGAATTCCACCTAAAACTTACGTTTTTGAAAAATATATTCCGTTTCAAACCCGAATGCAAATTGAACAGGCAAAACAGTTAATTCAGGAAAACAAAACAGATGAAGCACTGAACTTGCTTGAATCGTCGCTGAATATTTATGATTCGCATATTGCAAACCGAATGATCGGGGAGATTTATTTCAGCAGAAACGATTTTGATAAAGCGCTTTTCTGGTTTAATAAAGTCTATGATAAATTTAAATTCGATGCCAGGTTTTTGGATAAAATTGCTTCTGTTTATCTTGCAAAAAAAGACTTGCCCGGTGCCCGGAAATATATTGAGGAAATAAAAAATATCGATCCTCAATACGAAAATCTGGAACATTTAAATATGTTACTTTCGTCAACAAATTAAATTTCTGCCATTGAAAATTCTTGGTATTTCAGCATTTTATCATGATTCGGCAGCCGCCCTGGTTGTTGACGGAAAAATAATGGCAGCCGCGCAGGAAGAACGGTTTACAAGAATAAAACATGATGCGTCATTCCCAATCAACGCAATAAAATATTGTTTACACGCTGAAGCAATAAATATTTCGGAGCTCGATGCAATTGTATTCTACGACAAACCTTTGTTAAAATTTGAAAGACTGCTTGAAACCTACTATGGATTTGCACCAAAAGGAGTTGCATCATTTGTAACTGCAATTCCGGTTTGGATTAAGGAAAAGCTTTTTCTGAAAAGCATAATTCACAAAGAATTGGCCGGATTGGAAGGATATGAAAAAAGAAAGGTAAAACTGCTTTTCCCTGAACATCATTTATCGCACGCTGCCAGCGCTTTCTACCCTTCACCTTTTGAGGAGGCTGCCATTTTAACTGTTGATGGAGTGGGAGAGTGGGCTACCGCATCAATAAGTTTCGGGAAAGGGAATACAATTACAAATATCAAGGAAATGCATTTTCCGCATTCAGTCGGACTTTTATATTCAGCATTTACCTATTATCTGGGTTTTGCGGTAAATTCAGGCGAATACAAACTGATGGGACTGGCACCTTACGGAATTCCGGGCAGCGACGAAGTGAACCGGTTTGTTCAAACCATAAAATCCGAATTAATCGATATAAAAGATGATGGTTCGGTTTGGCTCAACCAAAAATATTTTAATTATTCCACCGGTTTGCGAATGGTAAAAGAAAAGAAATGGGAGAGCATTTTTGGTTTCAAACGGCGTGAAACGGAATCAAAAATAGAACAGCACCATTCTAACCTCGCGCTTGCAATACAGCAGGTTACTGAAGAAATCATCATAAAAATGGCTCGTGAAGCAAAAAAAGTTACGGGTGCTAAAAATATTTGTCTGGCTGGTGGTGTGGCTTTAAATTGTGTGGCAAACGGAAAACTTATTAAGGAAGATTTATTCGGTGATATATTCATTCAACCTGCCGCTGGTGATGCGGGTGGGGCGATTGGAGCAGCACTTGCAGCACATTATATCTATTTTAAAAATGAACGGAAAGTCATTTTTCCCGATGGAATGAGCGGCGCTTTTTTGGGCCCCGAATTTTCGGCAACAGAAATTGAACACACTGCAAAATCATTCAAGGCAAAATTTACCAAATTCGAAAACTTTGATGATTTATCGAAGCGCGTGGCACAAATACTTGCCGGAGGAAATGTGGTTGGCTGGTTTCAGGGACGTATGGAATTTGGTCCGCGCGCACTTGGTAACCGAAGTATTTTGGGCGATGCCCGAAACGCTGAAATGCAGCTAAAACTAAACCTGAAAATAAAATACCGCGAAAGTTTCAGGCCTTTTGCACCTTCAGTTTTGGAAGAAGATTGCTCTTCATATTTTGAACTGGATAAACCTTCACCATATATGTTGCTTGTTGCAAATGTTCAGCAGAATCACTTGTTAAGCCTTCCTGAAAATTATTTTGATCTTCCATTGATGGAACGATTGTATATTAAAAGGTCAGATATTCCTTCGGTTACGCATATTGATTGCTCGGCACGGATTCAAACAGTTCATAAAGATACAAATGAGCGTTACCGGAGTTTAATCAGCAAGTTTAAAAAGCTAACCGGTTACGGAGTAATTGTAAATACGAGTTTCAATGTGCGCGGAGAACCCATTGTATGTTCACCAGCCGATGCATACAAATGTTTTATGCGCACCGAAATGGACTACCTTGTAATTGGTGATTACCTTTTCGCTAAAACAGAGCAGCCGGAATGGAAAAGTGTGGATAACTGGAAGCAGGAATTTAAATTGGATTAAATTTAATTTTAAGTTTTACCGGAGTTAAAAAATTAAGAAACCGGAGAAAAGAAAATTCGGAATTATCGCATAAAAAATATACTAAAATGGATTTCGTAAAAGACCTGTGGAAATATTTGAAAGAACGCAAAAAGTGGTGGTTATTGCCGGTAATAGTTATTTTATTGTTATTTGGAGTTTTAATTGTACTTAGCGGAGGAAGTGCAATTGCCCCATTTATTTATACGTTATTCTAACCGTTGTCAGTTATGAACAGAGAAAAATCACTGGAAACCAGCCTTGTTTTAACTAGTGCGTTTTTATTGGTGTTTCTGATAACCAATAATGAACTGTTCGCATATCTTGCATTTAGCTTTGGTATTATTGGAGTTTTCCTCAAGCCGGTTGCAAATATTATTGCTGCTGGATGGTTTAAGTTAGCTGATATTTTAAATTATTTTGCTTCGAAATTTATTTTTGGAATTTTGTTTTTTGTGGTGCTTGTTCCAATTTCAGTTTTATACCGGATTTTTAACAGGAATGGTTTAAAGCTTATAAATTCAGCAAAATCAATGTGGTTTAAAAGGGATTATAATTATTCAGCAAACGACTTTGAGAATATTTGGTGATGCTTAAAAGAGTAATTGACACAGTTCAAGCATTTTAGGATTTACAGGGGTTTCAGCGAAAAAATTATTTTAATTTTAACATGTGTTAAACCCGTATGTAATTTTTTTATTTTGATTTAATTGCTAAATTCGTCAGTTGTATTTTTTAAAAGAGTTGATGTAAAAAGACCATTTTAAAAAGGAATTTCTATAACTAAAATAAATTATTAACTAAAAAACAGAGATTATGAGAAAAATTTTTACTTTGATTTTAGGCGTATTGTTTGTTTCTGCTGCATTTGCACAGCTGGAGCGTCCGAGAGCCGTTATTAAAAAAGCTGAGGTTAAACCGGTTATCGATGGTGTCTTTGATGAAGTATGGGCAACTACAGATTCTTTTGCAATTGACAGACCTTACGATACTGCCAACGGTGCCCCAACTCTGGGAGAACCTGGTGAAACATACTGGAAAGCTTTATGGGATGAAGATGGCTATTACCTGATTGTTAAAGTTACTGATGATGCATATTATCCAAATTATCTGCACGAAGGTGGTGGTGATGCGTGGATGTATGACAAACCGGAAATCTATTTTGACGTTAACTATGTTCTTGAAGATGGCCTTGGACCAAGCGTAAGTGGAAGCGGACATCACCAGATGGCTCCTGATATGACAGCAGCAAAAGAAAATGGACAGTTAAACACCGAAGACAACACAAGACAACATGCATTTAAAGTTGATGCACCTAATTACGTTGCTGAATACTTTGTACCATGGGCAAGTCTTACCAACAGCGATGGTGGTGGAGTTGATCTTGAAGCTGAAATAGGATTTGACGTATCTATCAACGACAGTGATCCTGACAACAATACCCGCAGACGCGGTGTTTGGGCAAATGTTGGCCCTGATGCTACTGAAGCATGGTCTAACATGGACCAGTGCGGTATTATTACTTTGGAAGGTGCACAGGTTATTTATGTTGAAGAAATTAACATTTCTGTTGATGGTGCAATTACCGAAGATAACCAGCAATTGCAGGTTAATGTTGAAGTTCTTCCTGCAGATGCAACAAATAAAAGTTTAAAATGGAAAGTTAGAAAAGCTGATCCAAATGACATGACACCTGTGAGAGCAACAATTAGTCCTTCTGGTTTGATTACTCCTGTTATTAATGAAGAGTTAATTATTTATGCTTCAGATGGTACAGATTTTATTGATTCAGAAGAAATAACTGTTTCTATAACCGGACAAAGTGTTACAAAATCCGAAGTAAGTTATATTAAAAATGGTAACTTCGATGTTGTTACCGAAACAGGCGCTCCTGGTGCACCATGGAGTGGTGGTTCAACTGTAGTTGATGGTGTATTGAATATCACCAATACAAATGGTCAGGGTGTAAATCCTTGGGACTGGACAGTTGGACAGAATATAAATATCCCGGCTTCAGTAAAAGATGAACCGTTCGTGCTACAATTGAAAATGTGGATTTCTGAACCAGATACTTTTGATATTGATATCGAACTTATCGGAGATGATTATCTTAGATTTGGTAATACACCTGATCCACATTCTGCTGACGGAAGGTCACAATGGAGATTTGAACTTACTACTGAACCAACAATGTACACTTTGGAAATTACCGATTTCTCAGGTATGGATACAAGAGCACAGAAATTCAATCTCTTTGCAGGGTTGACAAATGCAACTGTTTCTATTGATAGTATCTCACTTGTAAGTGTTGCTGATTTGGCTTTAGTTTCAACAGGCATTTCTCAGAAAAAAGCATTGGAATCATTTAAAGTTTATCCTAACCCTGCAACTTCTAAATTGAATGTAGAGCTTTCTGCAATTAATTCAAGGGTTGAAATTTATAACAGTGTAGGTGTAAAAATGGACGAAGCAGTAGTTTTTGGAAATCGTCATTCATTCGATGTTAGCGCTTATGCAAAAGGTTTATATTTTGTAAAAGCCAACGGAGTTGTTGTGAAGTTTATAAAATAACATTGCAAGATATCTTTATGAAAAGAGCTGTCTCATTCGGGGCAGCTCTTTTTTACGATTATAATTTCCCATATTCTTTCTGTTCAATCTTCAAAAATACAATTATCTAATTTTTAATTTTTACTTTTTACCTTTACAAAGGAGTGTACTGGTTCTGCAACTTTATTCTAAAACTACCTATATGAAACAACTTGCTTTAATACTTTCGGTACTTTTAACTTTTACTGTTCTGCAAGAGTTATCCGCACAACGTGGCTACTTTGATGCACCTTATAAACATTATGAGGCAGATAAGGCCGGCTTGTCAAATGGAGCTTATGCAACAGTTAAATCCTATGCCCAAATTGATTTGCAATCAGAAGCCTCAGATCAGGTTTGTGTTGATATGACAAATAAAGATGCTACTGTTGAATTCACTTTTTTAGAACCGGCCGACGGATTGGTGATACGTTTTTCAGTGCCTGATGGAGAAGAAGCAATTGTAGGAGTTTATAATGAAGATGCCAAAATCACAAGTCTTACCCTTACCTCAAAATGGTCATGGGAATATTTGTGGAACAATGGCGATCCAAATAATGTTGGAGTAACTAATAAAAATCCCAGAATGCGTTTCGACGAAATTCGTTATAAACTTCCGGAAAAATTATCAAAATTGAAGCTGGTAAGTGAAAGCGGTAATCCTTCTGTCGATTTTGTTGAAATGGAGGTAGTTCCTGAAAAAATTGCACCTCCCGATGGTGCTGCAATTTACATTGGAGATGGGAGTACTTTACAGAATTTTATTGACGCAAACGGTAGTAAAACTATATATATACCTGCAGGTGTTTATAACATAAACAGCCAGCTATATTTTGGCGTTGCAAAAACTAAATTACAGGGCGCAGGAATGTGGTATTCGCAATTAAACTTTACGGTTACAAACGCAAGCAATGGCGGATTGCGGGCAAATGCAAAAGATATAAGTTATGCAGATTTGTATATAACTTCTGAAATGACTACCAGAACAAACGGATATGCAGGAATACAAGGAGTTTATACCAAAGGTTCAACCATAAGAAATATTTGGGTTGAACATTGTGCCGTTGGAGCATGGATCGGTCAATATGTACAGGGTGGAATTGCCTTTGCTGATGGTTTTTTAATGAGTGGTTGTCGTTTCAGAAATACCTATGCTGATGGAATAAACCTGTGTAAAGGTACAAGTAATGCAATTGTTGAACATTGTAGTTTCAGAAATAACGGTGATGATGGAATGGCAATTTGGTGTGCTGAAGGGCTGGAATGTATTAATAACACATTCAGGTACAATACTGCTGAGAATGGGTGGCGCGCTGCTGGTGCAGCACTTTATGGTGGTAAGGACAATAAATTCTATAACTTGATTATAAAAGACAATATCGATGTTGGAGTAACCATAACAAATACATTTCCGGGCATTGGTTTTAACGAAAATGGAATGCACGATTTTCATGAAATTACAATAACGGGATGCGGCACATATAATGCGACATATAACGACAGGGTAGGGGCGGTTAATATTTATCATGATTTAAGTGCAGGACGGAAAATACAAAATATCAGAATGTACAATATCAATATTGACAATTCAAAATGTGATGCTGTCCGAATAGCAAAATCATCGGGTGACGGTATATTTAATATGGTTTTTGAAAATGTAACAGTCAACGCAACCGGAGTTGAATATCCGTTCAACAATATAAAAAATGACGCAGCACAACGTGGATTTGTTGTTTATTTTGAAAAATTTCCACTTGGCGGCGCTACTTATTGCAATTTAAACTACTCCAATTTAGGTGGAAATGCCGATGGGAAAGCCTTTTTTACTACACAAAAGGGAACATTTCGATGGACTGAATTGACTGGTTGTGAAGCAGCTGAAGTAACCGGAATAAATCTTTCTCCGTTGGATACAACAATTGCCGGAGGCGCCAAATTTAAACTGGTTCCGTTGTTTTCTCCGGGAAATGCCACAAACAGGATTATTAATTATTCAGTTGACGATCCTTCAATTGTAAATGTTAATTATGAAGGACTGGTTACAGGATTGGCAAAAGGCCAGGCTACTATTACTGCTACAACTCTTGATGGAAATTTTAAAGCATTCAGTAAAATTAATGTCTCTGGTGATCCAATTGTTTACTACAAAATAAAAAACCGCTGGCAAAGCACTTATCTTTTTGATGGAGGTGACCGTGTAAAATATACTATTAATGCAAATGATGATACCTTTTTGTGGGAGATCAAAGATATCGGAGGAAAAAAGAATATAATGAATATTTCAACAGGCGATTATATGAATATAGAAAACCTTTTAGGATATATTGAATGCACACCGGCAGATACTTCTAAATCAAGCTCAATGTGGTTGATTGAGGACACGGGAGATGGTTTTGTGCGGATAAAAAGTGAAATGAATAATTTGGATTTTATTCATATTGAAAATCTGCAAAACCAGGTGCAATATGGGATAATAGAAACAACATGGTGGAGCGCTATGTGGGAACTGGAACCTGTGTATGTAACTTCTGTTGCCGATTTTCCATTTGAGAGAAATCTGTATATTTATCCAAATCCAACTGAAGGAGATTTCAATTTATCATTGGGTGAATTTGCCGCTGATGAGAAAGTATCAGTTTCAATTTTCAATCTTTTTGGGCAGAAGGTTTTTAGTGATGTAATTTATTTAAACGGAGGTGCTTCAAATTACAAAGTTCAAACCGGTAAAATGCTTTCTCCTGGAAATTATATAATTGAGCTAAGAGGAAATTCAGGCATTTCGAAAGCAAGAGTGATTATTTGCAGGTAAAGAATATCGAATTTTTTTTGAAACTCATCAATAAAAAATGGCTGCAATTTTTTGCAGCCATTTTTTATTTCAGTTAAAAACTTAATTTTAATTGGATGGTAAATACCAGTTTGCCGGATTCATCAATTTTTCGCGAATAGCATCATACTGGCTTGTTCCGGCAAATTTTGCAGCCACTCGGTCAGCAAGGTAAGCAGGATCATTTCTTCTTTCTGCAATACGTACCAAATCAAACCAGCGTTTTCCTTCGAATGCCAGTTCCATCGCTCTTTCTGCAATAATCAGGTCTTCAATCAGGATTGTTCTTTCTTCCAAAGGAATACTATCCCTGGCAGGTACTTCTCTTGATTTTAAATAAACTCTGCCCCGAATACCAAGATTCGCTGACCATCTTGAGAAAGGTGCCGGTTTTGGATTTGTACTGTTAACTCCCTGATTTAGCAACATTAAAGCATAATTTTGTGAAGTCTCGTCGCCCATGCGGTTATATGCTTCAGCCAGTAATAAATGAAGATCGGCAGCTCTTGAAAGAATAATATCGGAACTTTGAAGATCATTTACATCAAGTGCATATTTTCTAATATATGAATTTACATATTCAAAGGTAGTATCTGAGGTCATTTCAATACTTTCAGCTCCAAAAGTAAAGGAACCTCTGTATAAATCCATAGGAACAGTACCGGCTAAAGGAATTTGAGCCATAAACGAATCAATTACTATACTTGATGGTTTCACCATATAATCGCCATTAACACTTAACCAGCTGGCAAGCGGATTGAACTGGCCTTCAGCTCTTGAATATGGTACAACGGCAATGTTTTCAATGGATTGTGATTCTGAATTGAGAAAGATTGAGCCCCACGCAGCATCTCTGTATGATTTATCTACTTTTAACAAAGCAGGTCCATTCTGGTAACTTTCGCACGCCAGTTTTAAGTAATTTGCTGCATCAGCATACCTTCCAACTTCAAGGTAAAGTTCTCCGAGGATTGCTTTGTTGTTAGGAAAATTACCAAGCCTTAATTCAGGATATTTTGTAGTTGTAAATGGCGATTCAAAATATTCTTCCAACTGGGCAATAAGTTTGTCAATTATTTCAGATTTACCGAGTATGTTTTGGCTATGGTTTGCTGGAATGGTTACCATATTGTCTTCAAAATATGCTGCTTTGTTATACAAACGAACAAGATTTAGGTATGTATAAGCCCGTAATCCCAATAAAGCCCCTTTCAATGAAAAGGCAGTTAATTCATCATATTCCTTGTCCAATCCCTTTACTTTGTCAATATTCAACAGAACTTCGTTAACATTGATAATCACTTTGTAAAGGTCAGAAGCATCAATGTATGGGTTATTTGCCGAAATATTCTGGTTGTTTATCTCTCTTAAATTTAAATCGGCATTTGGTGTAATTTCCATCATGTCTGATCTTACTCCATCGAGCATAATCATTTTTGGTGCAATATCCTGATAGGGTACAAACGCCCCAAAAACTGAAACTTGCGCGTCAATTATCGACTTGTAATGTTGGTCGGGTGTAATCCTGTCACCAGCTGTTGTATCAAAGAATTCGTCCTTGCAACCATAATTTGTTATTAAAAACACACTAAGTATTGCAAGGATGTATGGTGATATTCGTAACTTCTTTTCCATTTGTTCTATGTTTTACCTGTTATAAGTCTAATTTTAAACCAATAATAAACGATTGGGTTTGTGGCATTTTACCATAATCAACACCCATATAAAAAGGACTGTTCATGTAACTGAAATCAGGATCGTAACCAGTGTAATTGGTTAAAGTGAAAAGGTTGGTGGCAGTTAAATAAATACCAACTCCTTTAACAAATCCCTTAATAGGAGGAACATCATAATTCAATGTCAGTTGTCCAAGACGAAGATATGAACCGTCTTCGATCCAACGATCTGAAAAAACTGTATTGCCTGATGGATCCCCATATGCCAACCTTGGTATAGATGCACTTGTGTTTGTTGGCGTCCATCTTTGCAATACTTCAGTCGATTGGTTGGCATATTCACTCATTGATTCCATTTTGTATCTTACGTAATTGAATACGTCGTTACCAACAGAATAATTAAACATTGCTGACAATGAAAATCTTTTGTAGGCAAATGAAGTAAAGAATCCACCAAAGAATTCAGGATTTGGATTTCCGATGATTGTTTTATCATTATCGTTGATAAAATTATCTCCATTTTTATCCACAAATTTAATATCACCTTCCTGCATCAGGTTACCATTTGGTCCTGTAATCCCGTTGGCAGCATCTGCACTTGTTAAAAGTCCATTGGTTTTATATCCGTAATAAGCATTTACAGCATTGCCAACTGAAGTTATAAACTGGGCAGCATCAATTGTGGTTATTATGTTTGAAGTATTTGGATTAATAAAAGTTAAACTTTTTACCTCGGTCATTTCTTTGCTGATTGCACCACCTAAAGTCCAAATCAAATCACCAATATGGAAACGGGTGTCGGCTGATAATTCAAAACCTGTTGATTCTAGTTTGCCGCCATTGTCAAAGTAATTTGTGTAACCATATGTTACCGGAAGCTCCTGTCTGATGATCAGATTGTTGACATTCGATTTAAAAACATCTAAATGTATATTAACCTGTTGTTTCAACACCGAAAGGTCTAACCCTGCATTTATGGTATTCTGTTTTTCCAACTCCATATTTTCATTCGGAATAATTTCCCTTGTAAGAACACCTGTTCCGTTAAACCTGCGGTCAGTGTAATACAATTTAGAATAATCATAAATAGTACTGAACATGTTTCCGGTCGTTGAATAAGAAGCTCTAAGTTTTAAATCTTCGAGCCAGTTTACCTGATTAAGGAAATTTTCAGAAGACAGACGCCATGCAGCACCAACTGAAGTATAAATGTTGTAACGGTTTTCAGAATTTACTGCTGAATTACCGTCATATGATAAATTAGCATTTAAGTAATACTTGTTTCTGAAATTGTAATCAATATCACCAAAATATGATATCCATTTTAATTCCCTGTTATCACCTGTCGTTGAACGGAGATAACTGTACTGCGAGCCTTGTCCAAGGCTTTTGAAATCATCTGAAGGTGTATTAAGGTCTAAACTCAAATTGTGTTTATAGCTGTTCGACAAATATCTTAACCCTGCATTTACAACAAATGAGTGACCTGCAGATGTTATGTTTGTATAGGTTACATTTGTATAGTTCTGGGTTGAACGAAATTCATACACAAAATCACCAGGGCTGTTGTATGCCGAATCAACACGGACAATACCTAAATCTGGTAAGAAAATATTCTCGCGTGAATTATTGAAATTTATACCAACAAGGGTAGAAATGTTGAAATGTTCATTAACCCTGTATTTTGCAGTAATTGAACTTAGAAAATGATAATTTCGGTTACTTCCTGAAGCATTATTCGTAATTGCAACAGGATTACTTACCATAAATACATCACCCACGTCATCAAGATAATCAAGTTGAGTTCCGGTAACTTTATCTCTTGCATATGCGGCCATTGTTGAAGGTTTTAACAAAGCAGCAATAGTCGCGTTTTTCCAGTCGCTTGGCCCCTGGTTGGCAAGTTTACTATCAGCTAAAGAAAGCTTGGCATTTGGAACAATAGAAAACTTATCCGTAATATTAATATTTCCGTTAATACGAAGATTGTACCTTGTGTATGAAGAATTGTCGGCAATTCCTTTGTGCGACAAATATCCGGTTGAAATATTATAGGTAGCAATATCATCACCTCCTTTTAAAAAGAAATGAAATTTTGAAACTGCTGAAGGCGAATATATTTCTTTCTGCCAATCAGTATTGTTATTGTATTTGTAATAATCTGTAGATGATTCTCCTCCGTTTAGCCAGGGATACATTGTGCTTATCTGGGTTGCATCATATCCTTGAGAACTCAACATCTCTGAAAAGTAATTGTTAAACTGAGCCGGATTCAGTACATCAAGTGATTTTGGAGCCATTGTAACACCGCCATAAGCAGAAAATTTCATTACTGTACTTGTTTCTGCCTTTTGTTCGGTGTTTATATTTATAACACCGCTAGCACCCAAAGCGCCAAGGTATGATCCTCCATTCTTTAAAATTGAAATATCCGAAATGTCGTCTATATCTATGACATCCATTGGATTAAGTGAAAAACCCTCCATTAAACTCACATCGGCATAAGAATAGTTGTGAATCATTCCGTCAATAAACAGCATCGGCTCCGAGTTGGCGTACAGAGAGGAAAAACCTCTTGATTTCATATAGGTTCTTTGTCCTGGCATACCTGATTGATTTACCACAGACATACCTGGTACTTTCCCTTGCAGGGTTTGGTCAAAAGAAGTGGCTTTTGAGTGTTTTAAATCATTTGCATTTAAAGCAGTAACTGAGTAAACAGCGTCCTTAATTGCAAGTGGCCCTATGGGTGAGTTATATGAATTGTCAAATGACTTGAATTCGGAAGATACCAGGGATATATTCACTTTTTCTCTTCCATTCAGAAAAATTTTGCGCAAATTATAACCGGGTAGATTGAAAATCAAATCAGCTTTTAGATTTGGTACTGAAATGGAAAAAACTCCATTTTCATCGGTATCGGCTGTTGTACCGGTTGAAGTAACTGAGATTGTAACCTGTTTCAATGGGAGGCCTGTACCTGATTCAGTTACCACACCCGTAACTTTAACTTCGGGTGTCTGTGCCATCAATGGTTCAGTTACGTTGATAGCAAAAAACAAGGTTATTAGAGATAGACAGGTTGTGTATAAATATTTCTTTGTCATTTCAAAACTGTATTAAATTATTTAACAGGTATTGAATTAATTGGTAATTGGTGTAAATATTATTGTATCCCAGAAAAGTAGTCCGGGGCTTGTTGCAAATACTTTGACTTTATGAGTTTCCGTTTTGGTCCAGTCAACTTCGGCCCAGGTGGTTGTTCTCGCAGGATCTGAACTTTTTATTAAAGCTGTATTCACTCCATCAACGTAAACGGCATAATCAATTTGTCCGGACCAGATATTTCCTGAAATTTTATATTTGCCCTTCATGATTTTTGGTGTGGTAACTTCGCACCACCACCATCCGCTCATGGCTAAACAATCCCAGTTTTCCTGAACAACATCTTCTTTGTAATAATATAGCAGGTAATCACCTTCCCATTTTATATTGGCAAAAGTGTTTTGTCCGTCAAACCATCTTTTATAATTTTTAAGATAGTAATCACCTTGTTTCAAATCGAAATGATCGGTAGTTTCCCATGTTATAGTTGTCGGGCTTGGCTGAGTTGATGGCATTAAGCCGGCTACTGTATGAATCGTTCCATTTTTACCGGGAATATTTGATTGATCTATTACAAATTTTGTGTAATTATTATTCTTGTCAGGGTTAATTTTGTAATCAGTATCTACTGTAATGGCGAGATTAAAATCGTACGTTATTGTTGGATAAAGTTTAGTTGTTAGGTCACTTAGGTAATAAGTGTTTGCAAGGCAATGGTATTCCATGTATCTGTAAAAATCATTACTCAAATATGTAATACTATCAGGCCGATCAGTAAAATAGTTAATTAACTGGTCAATATTTGTGATACCAAATCTGTTAAATGTTGTATCGGCAACTGCCATAATTGTAAATCGTGTGCGTGCTGTTTGATTCCCATATGGAAAAGTAATTGTCTGCAGAGTATCTTTCAGGTTTGTCCGCCTTAACCCTTCAGTAAATAAAGAATAAGCGGGATTTTCTTCAAGAACTTCAAATACACTTTTGGTAATAGGATCCAATACTTTATCGATATGATGGATTACACCATTAGACGCTATTATATCCCTTTTAATTATTTTACTGTATTTATTCAGTACAATATCGGCTCCCTGGAATTCAGTAACAATATAATCTCCAATTGCATTGGGTTCCCGAATTGCGCCCAGTCCAATATCTCCCGTTTCTATATTAACCCCAATTATATGGTTTAATACCAGTTGCTTTAAAAACTCTTCGCTAAATTGAGTATATGAGCTGACGCCTTTTTCAGCATAATATGCATTCATTTCGGTGTCGGAAGGCAGAAATAAGGTAAAAGGTCCTCTTACTGCAAGCAGACTGCTCAATTCGGTGCTTTCCAATATTTTATTGAATTCAGAAAATTCCGGGTTAGTTGCCACATATTCCGAAATAACCTGCTGTGTTGATTTGACAACCCATAATTGAGGTTCGGTGTTGCATCCAAACAGAATTACTGTAAATAGAAGTAATCTGCCTGCCTGCTTTAGTTTCCGCCAATTAATATTTTTCATATTAAAAATATTTAAAGTGTTTTTACCTGTCATAATATGGACTTTGAACCAGATTTTGGTTATAAATTAATTCATGTTCAGCAATTGGTAAGTAATAGCTTAAAGTATCAAAAACCTTGGTTCTTAGAACTGCCTGTTGTTTAATGTCGGCACCGGATAAGATCATGCTGATAATTATCTGCTTATTCTCAAATTTGTTTCTTTTGGCTGCACGCAACAAATCAAACCATCTTTTTCCTTCAAGTAAAAATTCTCTGCCTTTTTCGTCAAGCAATGCTTTTCTTAAGGTTTCTTTATCAAAGCTATCCTCATAAGGCATTCCGGCACGCAACAAAGTCTCTCTGATTAAACCATTTGCGACTTCAAAATTACCCAGTTCAATTGAAGCTTCTGCTTTCATAAGCATAATGTCAGCATAGCGATATATGTTCCAGTTGGCATCACGTTCAGTACTTGTTCTGCCCACTAATCCAAGTGCATCTTTCCCCTGATATTTCCAGGTTGCTGTTCTTCCCCCAAAATTTCGGGCATCTTCCTTGCTAAGAATAAGATTTATATTTCTCGAATTTAAAGCGCATTGAGGTGACCCCGTAGCAGGAATCAGATTATAATAGATTGGATTTTCCTGATTGTCAAGTGCATCGTTATATTGCAACTCGAATATACTTTCAACCGGTGAGTTGCCTGGATAGTAAATATTAAAGTAAGTATCATTCTCTTCCAAACCATACAACCCCGAATTAATTATGAGGTCACAATATTCTACACATTTTGCGTATTGTTCTTTCCATAAATAAACATCGGCCAACAAAGCCATAATCGAATATTTGTTAGCACGACCATAGAAATAGTTGCTGCCCTGAAACTGAGTTGAATATGCCATATCTTTTGCTTTTAAAAGATCAGCAATTATTTGATCAGTAACCACGTTTTCAGGACTTTTACCAATATACAGATTTGTTGTATCTGAGATTGAGGCTTCCAAAACCAATGGAACATCTTTCCATAACCTCACGAGATAGAAATAAGCCAATGAACGGATGAAAAGCGCTTCAGCATCAACTGCATCCATCATTTCCTTTGTGAAGGTTTTATCTTTCTCAAATACTTCTTTGTCATAAACCATAAGCGTATTTGCAAGATTAATGGCTGCATAGTAATCTTTCCAGTTAACTACCGGGTTTGTTGGGCTTATATTGCTTTCTCCGATTTTTACATAGTCACCAAAATTAGTACTGGAAAAAATTACCAGGTCGGCCCGCACTTCACCCATAATCAATGCCGGCAAACTAGCTTTTCGCATTGCATTATAGGTTGCTGCAAGTGCACCATTTACATCTTCAGTTTTGGTCCAGAATTTTTCTTTTACCAGTTTATCTTCAGGTGCAACAGTTAACCAATCCTTACAAGAGGAAAATGCCATAATTACAAGTAATAATGCAATTACTGACGAACTTTTTATATTTAGCTTTCTCATTGTATCACTGTTTATTAATTAGAAACTAATGTTTAACCCGAACATGTATTTTTTACTTGGCGGGGTTTTGCTATAATCTTTTGGAAGTGTATCAGGACTTGTTGGCGGTGCAACGTCAGGATCCTGTCCTGAATAATTGGTCCAGGTGTACAGGTTATATGCGGTAGCAAAAAGCTTCATGTTACTAAGCCTTAACTTATGGCTAATAGATGGTTTAACATTGTAAGTCAGCGACAATGATTTTAATCTGAGATAAGATCCGTCTTCCACAAACCTGTCAGAACCCAACCAGTTAAAACCTCTTTGGTATAGTGCTCTGGGTACATCTGTAATGTCACCCTCTCTCCGCCAGCGCCAGTTGGTTGCAGTACTTTGGTTATCGTAATTGTACATTTTTTCTGTGTCCATTCGTGTCTGATTTATTATCTCCTGACCTAATTTGAAATAAAAGAATGTATTTAAAACAAATCCTTTGTATTGCACCCTGAATCCTGTACCACCCATTATTTTTGGGTTTAAATCACCAAGATAAACGAGGTCAAGTTCGTCAATCTTTCCGTCATAGTTCTGGTCTTTGTATTTTGCGTCTCCACCTTCAAACACATATGCCGATGGGCCGCCCATTATCATTGAAAGTGGTTCTTCGGAATCTATGCCGTAAACTGGGTTTCCGTTTTTGTCCCGCACAATGGCATCGGCGTCTGAGGCATAAACCCCAAGATATTCATATCCAAAAAATCCTCCAAGCGCTTCTCCTGGTGTAATACTGATTTTATATTCGCCATTGGTGAGCATATCACCATACACAAGACTATAGTTTTCAGGCAGACGCAACACTTTGTTTTCGTTGCCCGAAATGTTGAGGTTAAAATTCAACTGAAAGTCTTTTTTCCTGATAACGGTATAATCAATCATAAATTCATAACCCCTGTTTTCCATTTCCCCATCGTTGCGGTCAATGTCCCCAAATCCTGTGTGATTTGGAATACCAGAATTTTCGAGGTAAAGATTTAAGGTTTTCTTTCTGTAAATATCAGCTTCAATGGTCATTCTGCCATCAAGCCCAACAAATGAAATACCAGGGTTTAACTGATCAATTGTTTCCCATTGCAAGCTGGTCAATTCTATTCCATTGGGTTGTACTCCCTGCATATCCATATATGAATAACTTGAACCGGCGCTGTAGGTGTTGTAATACAAATAGTTTCCTGCAGGTGAGTTACCACTTTGTCCCCAGCTCATCCTTAATTTTAAGTCATCAATAAAAGAGATACCCTTTAAAAACTCTTCCCCTGAAATACGCCAGAAACCAGCTACAGTTGGAAATAAACCCCAACGACTGTCAGAACTGAATTTTGAATTACCTTCATATTTGGCACCCACCATTACACTATATTTATCTTTCCACTTATAACTACTTGTGGCATAAAATCCAAGTGAACGGTATTCAGTGTAACTGGCTCCAATGTAATTAAGATGTTTGTCGTTTACCGGTTGAGTAATAAAAGGAGAGGCTGATTGGCTTGTCTCGGATTTATACCATCTTGAACGTGATTCTTCAGTATCGACCTGGCCCATAAATAATAAATCATGATCTGTTCCCAAGTCAGGTCTGTAAATCAATTGATTTATTGTAAAAATTGAACTTTTCTTTGAAAACTCGTTTACAGCGCGGTTTGTAATGTCGTTAGAGTAATCATATCCAACAGCTTTGTATGGGAGAAATTTTTCGATCTTCTGATCAAAGAGATCTAAAGTTACGGTTCCATTCCATATTAACTTTGGTGTAATTGACCATTTTGCAGTGAATAAAGCCCTGGCATTATCCTTGAAACGTTGCTGTTTGCCAAGTTTCGCAAATGCTACGGGATTGTAATAATCCTTTGAATTTCCCTGCAATGTTGAATAAGGTGTAAAATATGAACCGGTATTATTTCCCAAAGTGTCCAAATCATAAACTGAGAGGTTTGGTTGTTTACGGTAAGCTACAGCCCGTAAAGTTCTCCAACCACCTTCACTTGCATAATATGAATCTTCAACATCATAAGTATTGTTCTGATCATAACGCGTAAACATGATATCAGATTTAAACTGAAGCTTGGAAGAAAGATCGTAGTCTAACGAACTGCGTAATGTAAGTTTACCCAAATCATTCCCAATTGTAGTACCACCCTCATCAAAATAACCCATAGACATGTTATACCTTGATTTATCACCACCACCTCGAACCGAAAAGTCATGTTGCTGTGTAAAGGCTACCTGGGTAATTTCTTTTACCCAATTCGTATTTTGTGAATAATTATAATATTCTTCCCATTCCGGGTCGAATGCGATTTCCCGGCTGTAGAATTCATTACGATCAACATTGTAATGTTCTTCAGTAATTAAGCGTGCATATCCGGCTCCATCCAACATTGGGATAGGATCTGGTTCGTATGCTGAAGTAGTTTTAAAAGTATATTCAAAAATTGGTTTGGACTTAGATCCACGTTTTGTTTTTATCATTAAAACCCCGTTGGATGCCCTTGAACCCCAGACTGCAGTAGATGCCGCATCTTTCAATACCTCAATTGATTCAATATCTTCCGGCGAAACATCAATCAGGTTTCCAAATTTTTCAATGTCAGCGCTGGCAAAATCGAAGCCATCATCAATATTGGCATCGTAAGGTATTCCGTTAATTACAATCAGAGGTTGGTTTCGTGCATTTAATGATGCTGTACCGCGAATTCTGATATTTAAACCGGCACCCGGGTCTCCTGAAACTGAAGAAATATCAACGTTACCCAAACGACCCTGAAGCATATCTTCAACTGAGGTTGACATAACACTTTCCATTCCTTTTAATTCAAGACGGGTTACCGCAGTAGCCCTGTCACGCACGCTAGTCATCCCATCGTTACCCATTTTTGCACCGGTAACAACAACGTCTCCAACTGCTACAGATTCTGTTTCAAGAGAAATATCTATAGTTGTTCTTCCGTCAATTGTAAAAGATTGTTTTTTATAACCAATAAATGAGACCTGAACCTGGTTTTTTTCATCAGTAACTTTTAAAACGTAGTTTCCGTTAATATCGGTTACAGTTCCACTTATAAACCTTCCATTTTTGTCGATTTCAACAACATTCACAGCCATTAGGGTTTCCTTGGACATTGAATCAACTACCTTTCCCTTTATAATTGCCGATTGACCCTTTGCTGTGTTAAATCCTGAAAGTAAGCATATTAGTAGCCCAGACAGTAATAAGATTTTTTTCATGTTAGCTCTAGTTAGACTTTAAAAAACTATTAGTAATATTTTAAAACAGTGTCAATTTTGTGGCAAACTCCTTTACGAACAAGAATATTGGCTTTTGCATGATCTAGATTAACAGTCTGTTGTGAAACATCCTGAATAGATAAATTTTTTGGATTCGTATTTGTGATATAAAGAGTAGCATTTGTGGTTACTCCTTCTGCATTCTTATACGTCTGGTTAGTTTTAAATGTACCAGAAAGTTTACCATCATCAAAAACAACATCGTCTTTAACAAAGTGATACATAATAAAATTATTTACTGAATCTTTACCTTCAGTTGTTGTAGGATACTTAGCCGGAATTATACCTTCAGCCCTGGCTTTAGCCATAGCCTCGTTTGTTGGGATAAAACCAGTCCAGGATTTGGCTGCAGCTAAAAACTTAAGATTTGGAATAATTTCTTTTGTAATAGGATCTCTGTATCTCACGTCAAGTAGTCTTGCATCGGTTAATAATTTCGTGAATTCAGAAACTTCAGGATCAGAAGTAAGATATTGTCCCATTACAAATCTTGACATAATAGGATTTTCAACCTTTATCAGATACCCGTTTAAATCATTTTCTAAGATTCCATTAACACTACCCAGTACACCTGAAAATTCATTCTCTCCTCCTGAAACTGATTGATTTCCATAATGCACATAATTGCCTGAAGTAGTTTCTGCAAAACCTCCTTCACCACTAAAATCATATAAATTGCCTTTAATAATTTGATCCTGAGCAAAATATACTAAATCCAAATTATTCATTGGATTCCATTTTCCATCAGCCGGACTTCTGAATTCTACAATTGAATTGGTAGAGTTGTAACGCACACCATATTCTTCCAATTTTTGATTTGTGGCTGCGAAAAGTGTAACATCTGCATCAGGATTTGAAAGTGATGAAAGCATATTTGCTTCATTTAAAACATATAACAATGTTGAATAGTCTTTATCAATAAAAAGTAATCCGGGAACGCAAACAAACACATTCGGTTCAAGAACTTTTTTAGATTCATAAATCGGACCGTTACTTGTCATATAACCTGACACAATATCGGATTTGGAAATATTCATTGCATCTCCAAATGCATTATAATATGTCTTGTCGAAATGAGAATAAAGAACCATTCTGGGAGATAACTGTGTTTGAAGTATGTAATAAAGAGTTACTCTTGGTACACTGTCAATAGAAGGGTAATATTTTAATACTGTATTATTGAGGTAATTCTGCAATACATCGTTAGGTGGAAGAATTGCTGACCACATATTTTGTGGTGGCACAGCTGTGTTGGTTGATGGGCCTCTTTCTTCAGCAAGATCAAAAAGGTTTTCATAACTTTTTCTGAATTGAATTCTGTTTTGTTCATCAACTTTTTGGTTGTTATATAGTGCAAATCTTTGGAGCAAGTCATAATACAATCCATATTTTTCAGGATGAGCACGCATATATTCTTCCATGCTTGGCATTGGAGGAACAACTCTGTCAAGAAAATAAATAAAACCACTTGCTGTACGCACTTCCAATTCCTCCGGTATCTCAGGATTTGGGATTATTTGTGCATTGTGCCAGTTCATACCTTTTTCGTCAGCAGTGTAGCCTTTTTTCCAGGTACTTCCGGGATACATATATAGGTAATCCGAACCATCTGCTGCCCCTCCAAAATCATGAAAGAATTCCTCAGTAAAAAGCGGAATGTTTTTTACTCCGGTATAAATTAACAACTCCTGACCAACCTTATCAGGTGGATAATATTTAACTACCTCGCTATAAGGAGTTGAAGTACTGGGAGAAACTTTTCTGTGAAATAATGAAGCATACTCACCTTTTGGACCTTGTAATTCGCCCCATGCCCATTCATAAATTAACTGGAATCTCGATCTGGGATTACGTAAAACATGCAATGTAAATAATTGTACTGCTTCGTCTTTAGTTAAATCGTTAACCGAACTTTTACCAATTGATTTAAAGTAAGCATCAAAAGCCGCATCATCGGGCACAAAAAGCGTAAACAACTGTTTGGAAATAGGTTCTTTATAGTTTGCCTTTTCCATGAGCGCAAGGAAAGCTGTGTAGTTACCTCTTTCCTCTAAAGTTTCAATGCTTGAACCACCAAGCCATGGTGGATCCTGGAATCTCTCCTGATGATTTTCACATCCTGTAATGCCTAGTATCCCAATAGCATATATAGCCACAAGGATTAGTTTTATTGATTTCTTCATAGTTCTGTTTGTTACAAAAGCTCCAAAATTAGAATTATTATTAAAAGTATTTTGACTTTTATTTATTATTTTTTAACTTTTTTTTAAAGGAATTGTAATTCAGGCTTTTATCATTAATTAAATATAATGTGCTTAAACAGACATTAATGGCATTTTTATAAACTGAATATTATAAAATAATTTTGTTAAATTGTGTTAATTTGTAAACAATGAAAATCTTTATTAAAATTATTGCCAACTATTTGTAAGATTTTAACGAACGGTAAAAAAGCTTATTAATTTTGCTTTCATCTGTTTTGTAATAATGTCATTTATTAATAATAATTCATTTAAAGAATTTTATGAAATCAGAAAAATCCTTTTGGTATTTTGTAATGGTTCTGTTTTCAGTTTTTACTTTTTTATTTTGCTTTTTTGCGGTGGATACTTCCCTGCACCATCATTATCAGCAAATTGCATGGCAGTCAGGAAATTTGTTTCTTAATTATTATTGTGCATTTCCCGGTGGAATTGCGGAATATTTAACCTTGTTTATTTCTCAATTTTTTGCATCAAATTTAATAGGAAGTGTTTTACTTGCGTTGTCAGGATTTTTAGTTTCCTTTTTCCTTTTTAAAACCATTTACAGTAAAATACAGAGGTTTAGTATTTTGTTTTTCGTTGTTCCAATTCTGCAGATTATTTTGCTGGCAGTTATGTTTGACTATCACTACCATTTTTCAATTACGGTGAACCTTCTGTTAGTTTCAGTATTATTATTTGTAAATACCGAAATTGATAGAAGAACAGGTAGTAAAATATCTTTTCATACATATATTTCCGGAATAGTGATCTATTACATTAGCGGAGGAATATTTTTTTTAATTTTTATGTTTTCAGCGTTTGTTCTGTCGCTTGGAAAACCGGAAATTAAAAGGATATTAAACACACTTCTGATAATTGCATTTGCATTTTTAATACCGTTTACTGCTTATCATTTTATAACTCTCGGTTCACTAAACAGCTCATTTTTTAGGGCAACTCCTGATGTTGCTGCAATGCTCAGATATAGCAGGCCAATTATTTTTTATATTGAACTTGCAGCAATTCCGTTTATTATTTTTTTGATAGTGATATCTTCTTTTTTCAGAAAGAAGGTAAAAAAAACTAAGAAACTGGTAAAAGATAGAGCCAAATCAGAAACCGCAGAAATACCTCTAAAAAACGATTATCGAAAATACAAAGCAGCAGGTGTGCTTTTTGTTTTGGCAACTGGCTCGCTGGTCATTCTTAAATTTACTTTTTCACCGGCTGAAAAATTGAAAATAGAAATTGACTATTATGCTAATCAACAGAATTGGGAAAAAGTGATTTTGTTGAGCAGTAAAATAGAAAAGTATGACAGAATGGTGAATTTCCAGTTTAACAGGGCGTTATTAAATACAGGTCAGGTTCTTGAAAAACTTTTCGATTACGAACAGTTGCTGGGCTCAAAGGGTTTATTTATCGACAGACCTTTTGCATCGGAAGTGGCACTGCCAAACAGTGATCTTTATTTCGACCTCGGTAATATTGACGAATCTCAAAGGTTTGCTTTCGAATCGGAAACTTTAATGAAAAACAGCCCGCGGGTTTTAAAGAGGCTCATTTTAAACTGTATTATTATGGAAAAAATGGATGCCGCCGAAACCTACTTGAATATCCTTTCGAAAAATCCGACGGAAAAAAAATGGGTCGAAAAATATCGTGCATTTATTCAAAACCCCAATCTGGCAATGTCAGATTCACTAATTGTGAGAAAGAGAAAGGACATGAACAAGACAGAGGGAATTTTTGGATCTCCTCCGCTGAAACTAATTAGCCAACTCGAAAGAAATCCAAAGAACAAGGGAGCATTTGAATATTTAATTGCACTTGATTTGCTGGATCATGATTTGACTTCCTTTGAAGAAGATTTAAAATATTTGGGAGGTCTTCAATATAAAAAACTTCCGGTTGCGATTGAAGAAGCGGTTATATTATTTAGATCGCAGGCGAAAAGCAAGGGATTTTTAAATATCATCAGGATTTCGGAAACCACAACGCAGAGATTCAGGGAATTTGCAAAACTGACAAGTGCCAGCAAAGGTGACAGGGAAAAAGCAAAACAGGCAACGACAGATTTTAAAAATACTTACTGGTATTATGTATTGTTTCTCAGTCCAAAGGTTACAAACCTGAAACTTGAAACAAAACCGGTGGACACAAATTATTGAAATTGAAAATAAAATTGAAAATGAAATCAAGGGTCAATATACATTATATTATACTGGTCATTTTTTTTGGGTTTATAACTGCATGCAATAATTTGCCAAATGAATCAACAGAATCAGCAAAATTACCACACATTTTCCCCGATTATACCGATTTGACAATCCCGCCAAATATTGCTCCTCTTAATTTTTTGATAAAAGAACCGGGCGAAAAATTTGCAGTTCGAATTTCATCAAAAGTTGGTGAGGAAATAATAATTTCAGGTAAAAGTC
>DAOPKR010000003.1:47646-48941 GCA_035391305.1 Draconibacterium sp. | reverse complement strand
GCAGTTCGAATTTCATCAAAAGTTGGTGAGGAAATAATAATTTCAGGTAAAAGTCCTTCAGTTCAAATAAATATTTCAGATTGGAAGAAACTCCTGTCTGCAAATGCAGGAGAAGAATTAAATGTTGAAGTTTATGTGATGAACAACGAAAAATGGACAAAATTTAAAACCATAAAAAACCGGATAGCCGGAGAAAATATCGACAGTTACCTTTCCTACAGGCTAATTAATTCTGCCTATGTACTTTGGTTTGAAATGGGACTTTATCAGCGGAACCTCGAAAATTTTGACGAAAGCCCGATAATTGAAAATAAATCGGTAAACGGTGGATGTGTGAATTGTCATTCGCTGAGTAAAAATAACCCCGATAAATTTATGTTCCACATTCGTTCAAATTTTGCCGGGACGCTGATTTACAATGAAGGAACTCTTGAAAAAGTAGAAACAAAAACTGATTACACATTGGCTTCTGCTGCTTATGGAGCATGGAATCCGGATGGACGCCACATTGCATTTTCGGTAAATAAAATAACCCAGAATTTTTATGTTTTTAAAGATCAGAGCAATGAGGTAACCGATAAATACTCGGATTTGATTGTTTATGATACGCAGTCAAAAATGATAACAACCTCGCCTAAAGTTTCAACCAAAAGCCGTGAAAATTTGCCTGAATGGTCGGCTGACGGAAAGTACATATTTTATATCAGCGCTCCCGAAGCTGTTGATGATTCATCACAGTTAATTACAAAGTACAGTTTAATGGGAATTCCGTATAATCCTGAAACCAATATCTGGGGCGAAAGCGATACGCTGGTTTCAGCATTTGAAACCGGGAAAAGCATTACGTTTCCGCGAGCTTCGCCTGACGGACGCTTTCTTGTATTTTGCATGACCAACTACGGGTATTTTACAATCCATCATCACGAAAGTGATTTGTGCATTTATGATTTAAAAACTAAAAGTTTTCGCATTGCCGGCGAAATTAACAGCAGTGAAACTGAAAGTTACCACTCGTGGTCAACAAATAGCCGCTGGCTAATATTCAGCAGCCGCCGGATTGATGGAATTCATACACGTACTTTTATTGCTCATGTTGATGAAAACGGAAAATTTGGAAAACCCTTTGTACTTCCGCAAAAAGATCCGGATAAATACAACAATTATTTGCTCAATTATAACCGGCCCGAATTTATGACAGGTAAGATAAAGGTATCGCCACAACAAATTCGCGATGCTGCCCGCAAAGATGCGGTTAAAGTTTCTTTCGATCCAAAAGTAAATATTGATGCACTTTC
>DAOPKR010000003.1:2252-47546 GCA_035391305.1 Draconibacterium sp. | reverse complement strand
GCAAAGATGCGGTTAAAGTTTCTTTCGATCCAAAAGTAAATATTGATGCACTTTCAGGAGCAAGCCGAATTAAAAAGTAACAATTTTTTTTATTGCTGAATACTTTTTTATTTTTTCTGAATATCAAAATACTGAAGTAATACATTTCCGTTGTTCACCTCAGTTTTTATAGTATTCCTGCCCAAAATAAAATTTCCGTTTTCTATTTCAAGTTCATTCCACAAGGTATCCTTTAACGCAAACTCGAAATTGGTTTCATTTAACAAGATTGTGAATTTTGAATCAGGCTGATCGGTTTTTGCTTTAATTACAACGGGTCCGGTAAAATTTTCAGTTGCGAAAACAGTGTAAAGTGTGCCTTCTCCTTCATGTAATAAAATTGCAATTTCCGAAGCTCTTCTTTGTCCGCTGGTGTTGGGTAACAAAATCGTTTTCACGGGTTCTGTTGTCCGGTAATATTCGGCTTTTGTTGTATCATTCACCGTGTATGAAATTCCTTCGCCATCGTGCCCGTAATTTACTGCATAAATTCTGGCGGGAATCTGCCGAAACCAGGCTTTTGTAATATGATCAAGATATTCACAATTCTCAACTTTTATATTTTCGAGCAGTTGAGTAAAAATCATTTCAGCAGAATCTTTTGAAAGTTTCTCTCCGCCACGGCTGTATTCAATAATTTTATCATAACCTTCGGGTGCATTTACCGAGTAAATTACCTGACGGTTGTCAATTTTTTTCCACGGCCAAAAAGACCAGCCAATATTATTCTTTTCGAAATACTGAGCTGTTGCAAAATAAATGGCTTGATTCCGTTCGCCGGTTTCGCCTACCCAAACCGGTGCGTTCAAACGTTCGCGTTCTTTCAGAAAATAACTGATATCGTTCAGATGATCAGGATTACTCCAGCAATAATAATGGAACTGGTAAACCACGTTATTGTCAAAAGGTTCTGTAAACTCTGACCAGTTATTCGACCAGTTGTAACCTTCCAGAATAATCATGTGTTTTTTGTCAATTTCACGGATTTTGGCGGTAAGATTTTTGTACATCGGTTCCAGCAGGTGTTTGTATTTTTCAGCTGCACCTGTATTTTCAGGAAGCGGTTCATTTAATAAATCGTAACCTGCAACAACCGGGTTGTCTTTATATCTTTCAACAAGTTTCAGCCAAAGTCTTGTTAACCGGTGTTCAAAAATCGGATTCATAAAAAGTTCGGGTTCATTGTTCGGACTGTCATCAATGTTTTGCCCGGTTTGTCCGCCCGGTGCGCCGTGCATATCGAGAATAACATAAATTTCGTGTTTGCCGCACCACGAAATCAAACTGTCGAGCAGCGCAAAATTTTCTTCGATAAAAACTGCTGTGTCGCCTTCTGTCATAAATACCCGTGCATTTAAAGCCGGGCGGACAGAGTTAAACCCCAGTTCCTTTACTTTAATTATATCGGCTTCCGTAATATAATTCAAACGAAATTCTTTCCAGAAGTTCACACTAAATTCAGGCGAAGTCAGGTCTTCTACAATTTTTTCAATTTTTCGCGGACGGTCGCCAGCTTCACCAAAATGCCACATATAACCTTCCGGTAACAACCAGTTTCCAAGGCCAACTCCACGCAGCAAAATGGTGTCGTTTTGTTCGTTTATCATGTATTGTCCGCTTGTGCGCAGAAACGACAAACCATGACTATCTTCTTGTTTTTGTGTGCAGGAAAAGAGGGAAACAATTGAAAGAATGAGTAAAAAATAGAACGGTTTCATAAGAATAGGTATTAGATATTAATTTCAGTTTGTTTCTTTGTTTTATTCTGAATTCCAAATCAGTGAATAAGCAGCTTCGATGTTAATATCCGGTTGTTATCTGTTTTTACACATATATAATATACTCCTTTATGAAGTTCTGAAACATTTAACCTGATATTGGATGGATCAATATTCTGAAATGTTTTTACTGTTTGTCCAGACAGGTTACAAATTGTAATTTCAGTTTTTGAATTGAATAACCCGGTTAAATCAACATTTACAAAATTGCTGGCCGGATTTGGGTAAATCCTGAAATTATTCATTTCGTGTTGCGTTTGCACTGCTGTTACAGGCGTTTTCGTTGTTTCAAACCAGTTTGAATTGAATTCTCCCGATCGGACATAATAACGCAAAGTATATCTGCCTTCGGGAAGATAAGCTGTTGACGAAACTGTTTTCCAGGTTTGCCAGCCTCCCGTTGCTGCAATTGTTACCGTGTCAATTGCCGTAAATGAATTTCCTTCGCCAATGCGAATAATTATCTGGCTTGTTGTGTTAAGCGATGCAACCCTGAAATTAAAATTGTAATGCCTTGATACAGGAACATAAATCAGATAATCCATATAATCGCCTGGCGCTGCATATCCCATATTTAATCCACCTCCTGTATCGGTGCATGTTTCGCTAACCAGTCCATTATTAAAATAGAAATTTTCGGATTGAATTCTCCCCGGAAAATTATAACGGACAGGAAGATTGTTGGCTACAGCAAAATCTGAAAACTTTTCGAGTTTTTGATTTCCACTGAGAATTGAATTTCCCTGGTAGTTTATTTTGACTGTTCCTCCGTAAAACAATGGTTCAGTTACTGATATAATTACTTTACTCTGATTCTGATCGTCAAGGAGTATTTCACTGATTTCAACAGGATTGTTATTGATGGTAACTGAAAAGTCGCCCGGATTGATATCGTTTTCAGGCGAAGTAACGTCCTTGTTTAATGTCAGCAGAATCTGATTTCCATCAGTTGAAGTTGCTGCAAATAATTGTATAAAATCAACGCTGTCAGCAGCAACCGGGTCAGCGAACATGAAGTAATTCAGATTTGAACCACCCTGATCAAAAACAAACCTGATTTTGTTTGTGCCTTTTTCAAGCAGAATATTTGGGATTGCAGTTGTCCGCCAGTTTTGCCATCCCGAAGTTCCG
Source organism: Draconibacterium sp. (assembly GCA_035391305.1). Taxonomy (GTDB): domain Bacteria; phylum Bacteroidota; class Bacteroidia; order Bacteroidales; family Prolixibacteraceae; genus Draconibacterium. The sequence continues at coordinate 44,598 of DAOPKR010000003.1, read as the reverse complement.
GCTAAATTAATGCTTGAAGTGATAACTTTTCCGTTTGCTTCCATGTGCACTTTTGAACCTCCTGAACCAGAGGCAGACCTTATATTTAATGTATAACCAGCTGATGAATCAACTTCAACTGTGTATTCCATCCATTCTTTGTCACCTGTCCAGCCAACATTAAAACCGTTGTTTGCTTCCGAATCGGTGCATGCTTCAATATCAACCCCGTCGTTTCGGTAGCTCCATCCCTGGTTCCAGTTGGTAAATACATCAGTACTTCCATGAAAATCAGAGGTGTCATTATCAAAATATGCAAAACCGTTTCTGCCAAGATTATAATCTGCCGCAAAAACAGGTTCTTCGGTTTTAAAAATTTTAAATGGAATTGTTTCTGTTGTGTGAGGTTGCCTCATCATTGCATCAACAACATCTTTCTGAAAAGTACAGTTTTCGAGCCGGTGGTTTTCAGCAAACTGAAGAACAGCCGAAAATGCCGCATCAACTCCCGGATTTGGCGCTGATCCTTTCCAGTAATTTATAAGAGTTGTGTAATCGCTGTTTACTGATACTTTAAGCGGATTATTGATTCCGGGCTTTTTTACAGGCCACCACGACCATCCGATTTTGTTTTTCTCGCAAAGTGCAATTAACTCGGTAAACCACACATTGGAATTTTCTCCGGTTTCGCCAAGCCAAATGGGAACATTACGCTGATTACGGAGGTTTATCATCCAGTTTATTGATCCCTGGTCGTTGTAATTCCAGTATTTGTGAAAACTCAGCATCAAATTATCATCCCAAATTGCAGGTAGCCCATCATAATTATTTGCAAACCAGTTTCCTTCAAGAATAATTAAATGGTTATTGTCAACTTCGCGAATAGCCGTAGTAATTTGTTTAAATAAGTCCCACAAAGGTGTGTTTCCGTTTGAAAAAGTCCAGTTGGTTTCGTTAATCAAATCGTAACCTCCAATCCAGGGTTCATCACTGTATCTTTCGGCCAGCTTTTTCCACAACGCAACAGTTTTATCTTTGTTGGCCTGGCTTTCCCACAACGAAGGTTTTGAAGAATCGTAATCTGAAATGGCAGCATCTTTTCCCTGTCCGCCGGGCGCTCCGTGCAAATCAAGGATGAGGTACATCTGGTTGTCACCACACCAGTCGAGCAGCGAGTCAATCATTGTAAAACCTTTTTCAAGCCAGGTAATTTCGCCTGGAACCGGTTCGTCTTCAATTGGCGGAGTAAACCATTTGTAATGCATGGCAACCCGCACACTGTTAAAACCCCATGATTTCATCGAGTCAGCATCAATCCTGCGAAAGTGTGAATCTAGCCAAACTGTATAAAAACTGTCGGTTTTTGCCTCGCCAATTGTGCTAACCAGTTTTGCCCTGAATTCGTGCTGGGTATTTGCAACTCCGGAAGTCTGCATCATATAACCTTCCTGCAGCATCCAGTTGCCGGTTCCAATTCCGCGAAGTATTACTTCGTTTCCCAAACCATCGTAAATGTATTTTCCCTGGCGATGTAAAAATCCCTGGGCAAATAAAATTTGAGAAGAAATCAGCGTGAGCAGAGTCAGAATAAATTTAGGTTTTGTCATCATTAGTTTATTTTCTTAAGAACTGGTATATAATACTTTCGGTGGGCAAAAATAACAGTTTCACCCAATGGATACAATATAAATAGCGAAAACAGGAAACTTTTAGAATGCTGAATTTTTACTTTGACCGAAATTTCAATTTGTAATGTTTTGTCGATTATTCATCATCCTCATCCTCTTCTCTTCCACTATATTTTGCCGGGTAATTTTCTTTTCCTTTCATGGCAAACCAGATTATGCGGTTAAACAAATCATCGTGCCCTGAATCGATTTTATCAAAAATTGGCAACATGCTTTTTTTAGCATAATGAAGTTCTTTTCCGTTTAACTGCGAAAGTTCCTTATTCATTTCGTCCAGCGGAATTTCATTGGGAACTGAAATATAAGGTGTATAATCAGGTTTTTCGTTAAAACAGTCAAACATTGGCATTGCAGTGGCGTCCATAATATTCATAGGCGGTAAACCAAGTATTTGTTCCATCGTGCGAACCATCGAAACCTGGTTGTAATTTGTATGATTTGTTTTGTCGAATTTGGTGTAGGGACTTGCAACCAAACCTACTGTTCGGTATGCCGAAACGTGGTCCCAGCCGGCCTGCGAATCGTCTTCAGTAACAAAAACTGCAGTATTTTTCCAAAAGCGGCTTTTTGAAAGCGCTTCAAGAATTTTTCCCAAAGCCAGATCATTGTCGGCAACCATTGCCCGCGGAGTTGGAAATCCAGGCCTTGTTCCCGAGGTATGATCGTTGGGTAACGCCATAACAATCAGTTCAGGAAACTGGTCTCCTTCCATTTTTTCGAAAGCGTTCAACTCCTCAATAAAAGCATCTGCGCGAATTAAATCGGTAAATTTATGGGTGCCGTAACCTGGGAAAGTGGGGCACAAAATTTCAGGTACTGTATTTATTGTTGAAGTATTTTTAAATTCTGTTTTTTCTCCGTTTTTATACCTTTTATAAATCGATTCCCAGGTTTCATTTTTATCCATTTCCGGCGAGCAGGCTTCACCATAAATTCGTACACTTTTTCCGTGGTTGCGTGCGTTGTCCCATAAAAAACCTGTGGGAGCATAAACAAGTGCATCTTCCTGAACATGCGGATAACTGCGAAACCAGGCCCTTACATTTTTTTCAATATAATCCGTAACTATTGCCATATCAGTCCATTGGTGGCCTTCAGCTGAAGATTTTCCTGAAACATAAAAATTGTCGAGCAAAAGGAAATCGTCACATATTTTATGTGTGTTTGGTGTGATTTCTTTACCGAAAATACAAAGCGAAGGTTCGCCATCTCCGTCAGGATGATCGCCCAAAATCTGATCGTAAGTACGGTTTTCCTTGATAATATAAACCACGTGTTTAAAAACAGAAGGTTCTCCAATTCGCACGGGAACCGGCACCGGAGCTACATTTTCGCGTGGTAAATCTTTTAAAAGCGCCAGCCTGAAATGCTGATTTGTTTTTTTAACCCTTTCTGTGTAATCAGCCAGTTGGGTTTTATTTGGAACAGGAATAACTGAAACTGAAGCCATTTGCTTGTGACTGTTGTAAGAAACTTTTCCATCGGTTTCAGAAATAAAGGGAATCCTGGCTCCTTCGGATTCAATATTTGGAACTACTATCGAATTGTTGTTTAACACATAAACTGCACCGGGATATGCACCGGTTGGTATAAAACCTTCAACTTTACTTTTTTCGGCACCAGCATCTGACGCAGCTTTTTTACCAAGCGAAACAACCGCAACTGCATTGTCCATTCCATTGGCAACATAAAGTGTAGTTCCATCGCCTGAAATTCCAAGTCCGTTGGGAGAGTCTCCCCAATATGGATTTTGCTCTTCACCTAAGCGCACCGGAATATTTTCACTTATTTCATCAGTTTTTGTATTTATTACTGAAATTAAATCACTATTGGCGTTGGCAACGTAAACAAACTTCTCATCGGGGCTTGAAATTATATCGTTTGGGTGTAATCCAACCACTACTTCTTTTAAAAGTTTACCATCGGCAGGGTTGAAAACTGACACAGTTCCTTCATGTGTTGCCCCTGTTCCGGGATCAATTTTGGCGCTTCCCCATGGAATTCCGGCAACATTTTTATCGTTTTCTTCAGGAACACCACCGGCCCAGTTTGTAACATACAATTTGCCATTTGCCTTTGTAATCCCAAATGGTGCGACTCCAGTAGCAACTGACCAAACTGTTTCACCTGTGTTTATATTAATTTTTTCAAGAGTGCTGTTTCCATTTAATACTACGTACAAAAACGAAGTTCCATTTTCATCAGAAATTACCAGTTCATTAGCCAGAGCATCTTCCGCCGGACTTTTCGATTCAAATAAAAAGGTTTTTGCTACTTCAAGTTTTTTGTTGTCCCAATTGGCTTTTACAACATATGATTTTCCGCTGTCTCCCGAAACTGTCCAGAAAAGTTTGTTTTCGCCATTTTCATTATGCCACCTAATTCCTGAATAAGTTCCCATGGCTTTTGCTTTGCCAAAAATATCGGTGAGAACCAGGCGATGCACGATTTTTTTAGTTTCAGCTGAAATGATAACTACCGAATAGCGACCTTCTACCGCAATCCATTTTCCATCGGGCGAAACAGCGCAATCCAGTGCGTGGTTTTCATTTTCCTTATCGCCAAAATATATTTGCTGACCGGCCGGGTCAATCCAACGGTTGTACGGCATCATAACCGGGAGGATACTGTCGGCAAGGGTTTGCATTTCGTAGGAAGAAAGGTGCCGGGCTTTTTGTTTTTTACCTGCCATTTTTGGCCCGGTGCACGATGTAGGTAACTGAGTAATTAGAATCAGTAAAAAGGCTATCCTAAATAAATTTTTCATGTTGAACGTATATCTTGATTATTCTGAACGACTTAATGGTTGAAATGTTCTTTTAATATTCTGAAATTATTGTTTTCCAGATAACACAGGATAAGGACGATCATATCCTTTCATGGCATGCCATATAATCCGGTTAAAATCATCTTCATTTATGCGATCATAATCTTCCAAATCCTGTTCCATCGATTTCTCTGCCCAATATCGCTTTTTTCCATTCAGGCTTTCAAGCGGAGGATTTATTTCATCGAGTGGGATATTGTTTTTTATCACCGAATATGGCGTAAAATCAGGAGATTCAGTAAAACAGTCAAACATTGGTTCTGCTGAAAGATCGAACTGGTTCATTGGCGGAATTCCAAGTATATTCTCCATTGTTCTCACCATATTTATTTGCGAGTAATAAGTTGAAACCACCTCGTTTCGTTTGGTGTACGGACTAATAATCATTCCAACTGTCCGGTGTCCGTCAACATGATCAAGCCCGGCCTGCGGATCATCTTCTGTTACAAAAATACATGTCTCTTTCCAGAATTTGCTGTGCGAAATTGCTTCAACAATTTGTCCAAGCGCGAAATCGTTATCTGCAACTGCTGCCCGCGGAGTTGGTAATCCGGGTCTTGTTCCCGAAGTATGATTGTTTGGAAGCGACATTATTATGAAATTCGGGAAATTGTCGTTTTTCTCAAAATCATTCAATTCTTTTATAAATTCTGCGGCGCGGTAAACGTCGGGTACTTTGTTTGGAAACCCAATAAATGTTGGACATAAATAAGGTTTCAGTTGTTCAAGATTTGCTTCTGCCTGAATTGATATTTTGTTTGTTCCGTTTTTGAAATCGTTATAAATTTCGGTGAAAGTTGCGTTTGCAGGTTTTATAACGGCATCAACAAATTCACCATAATTGCGGAAAGTAAGACCATTCTTCAAAACATTATCCCAGATAAAACCTGAACTTGCGTAAGCCAGTGCATCATCCCCGTCATATGGATAACTTCGTGTAAAATCACCAAACGATTTTTCCAGATAGTCGGTTACAAATGCTTCATCAGTCCATTGATGACCGTCAGCACTCAAAACGCCACTGCAATAATAGTTGTCCATTAAAACAAACGTTTCTGCCAGTTTGTGGTGGTTTGGTGTAATTTCTTTTCCAAAATGAACAAGACTTGTATCGCCGTTTCCCTGAGGCATATCGCCAAAAACCTGGTCGTAGGTCCTGTTCTCTTTTATAATATATACAACATGTTTAATATGCGAAGTCTGATCGGGCAGATAGGGAATTGCCACTTTCTTTTTTCTGTCTGTTAATTTGTTTGAATATAATTCAGGGAAAGAATTATTGCTGCCTACAGTTTCCGTCATTTTAGCCAATTCTTCTTTCCCTGGAACCGGGATTATTGAAATACTTCCCAAATGATCGTGTGAATTGTAGCCATTCCTGTCTGTTCGTTGATTTCTTGAGCCGGCTCCTTTTACATTTGCAACATACAAAACAGTTCCCGATTTATTTATCGCAACCGAACCCGGATGCCAGCCAGTTGGGATAAACCCTGCAATCAGGTATGGTTTTTCGGTTTCGATTACACAAATGGCATTGTCGGTTCCGTTTGCTACATATAAAAACTTACCGTCAGGTGAAATGGTTAATGCGTTGGGCGAACTGCCAAAAGGAAGTTCATCTTTCATCCGCACCGAAATTTTATCAGTAACTTCATCCGTTTCAGTATTTATGACTGAAATAATATCGCTGTTTGCGCACGCCACAAACAAAAGTGATTTATCGTTGCTGAAAACCATTCCAGAAGGATGCAATCCAGTTTCAATATTTTTTATCTGTTCATTTTTCTTCAGATCGATAACAGAAACTGAACCATTGTTTGCAATTCCGGTAACCGGGTCAACCAGAATATTACTGCCGGAAGTGTTGTAAACAGATTCTCCTTCTTTGGGTTGCCGTCCTCCCCAATTTGTAACGTAAGCTTTTGTTTCTGATTTCAGAACAACGTCATAAGGAGCAATTCCCACCGGAATTTCAATAATGGAAGAGTCAGAAATTTTTATAATTGCAAGTGAATTGTTTCTGCTCAGGGTAACAAAAACTGTATTTTCAGATTCATTGAAACAAAAACCGCCGGGAACCGGATCACCACCAATTTCAGGTTTTGGCAACTGAATCGGTGTTTCCCAACTCAAAATATTTTTATCATCCAAACTTGCAACCAGAATAAGATCTTCAGCATCGGTTAAAAATATTTTTTTTGTGTTTTCTGAATAATAAATTCCAGTAAAAGATGCACCACTTTTTGGAAATTGAAGTGACTGAAGAATTGTTCTGTCGGTTAATCGAATAAGATCGAGAGAGTTTTTGTTTTTTACCGCAAGTAGTCCTTTGTCGGATAGCAAAACTAAATCAACCGGCCGGCCGGGAAGGTAAACCTGGAACCCTGACGGTTTCAGCAATTGGTTTGTAGGCACCAAAATAGTTCCATCGGGTTGTTCCCCAACTTTCATTTGGGTTGCGTTGTTTTGAGCAAAAATTTCAGTTCCGGGCAAAAAAACAGAAATTATTAAAACACTCACAAACAAGCTCGTTTTGAATAAAACTTTCATGATAATGTATTTTTAGTTTCTATTTTTCTTTTTCCCTGTTTTCAAGTCGAAACTCATCTTTTTCCTTGCTTTCGCGCAGCATATCTTCCTTATTATCCATCACGGGTGATTCTTTCAAAGCTTTCCAATCGAAATTTTCATCAAAAGGATCGAGCGCTTTTTGTGGATCAAAAATTCCGGAATCAACAGGAATAGCTGAATAGGGAGTAAAATCGGGTGTTTCACTGAAAAAATCGGCTAAATCATTTGCGCTGGCATCGTACTGGTTTAAATAAGGCAATTCAAGAATATTCCAGAAAGTTTTGAAAATGCTGCCGAAACTGTAATGTACGTGACTTACATAATCTTTTTTCACCCATGGCGAAATCAACATTAAAATACTGCGGTGCGCATCAACATGGTCAACCCCGTTTTGAGCATCGTCTTCGGTAATAACAATCAGCATATTTTCCCAATAGGGAGTTTGCGAAAGGAATTCAACAATTCTGCCAACTGCCAGGTCGTTGTCGGCCATGTAACTTTCGCGAAACGGATAACCTGCTTCGGGACGGTCGTCAGCGCCATGATCATTTGGAATTATTACCGTCATCAAAGCAGGCATTGTATCCTGTCCGTTCATCCATTTTTCAGAAAATTCCTTTTTAAACTGATCGACCCTGAATTGATCGGGAATTGCTGTATTGTAAGTTGGATATTGTTTTGAAGTCCGGTCCCAGATTGGCTGTGGCAGTGGATAATTTATGTAATGATGAATCCCTTCGTATTTAAATTTTTCTTCATAAATACCCGGTTCAAACATAATGCTAAACCCAAAATTGTAGAAGTCGATATTGTTTCGCTCCAAATGATCCCACATTGATCCGGCTTCGTTGTAATCTTCAGGATAAATTGCTCCTGCAGCTCCATTCATTGCATAAACTCCGGGCGCTTTTGAGTCGAATTTAAACTCACGGTTTCCGCCATAACTGGCGGCAGTGCAGGTTTCTGTCCATTCGTTGGGGTAGGTGTTTACCAACCAGCGGTGGCCATCGGCAGAGACATCAGAATCGACATAAAAATTATCGGAAATTGCAAAATCCTTTGCCAGTTTCAGGTGGTTTACCATCACACCGGCATTTTCAATTGTAGCGGTTCTTTTTCGGTTACTGAAAGTAACGCCCTTTCCATAACGTGCCAGTTCAGGTTCGCCATTTCCTTTTTCAACCTGCCCAAAAACTTCATCATAAGTTCTGTTTTCTTTCGAAATAAAAACGATATGTTTTATTGGGCTTTGTTTTTCGCCCGGGTAAAGCGGGACAGGATTATTTTTCCGGGCTGCAAATTTTTCAGAAGAAGCACGCTCGAAATTGAAATTGTTTGAAATTACCTGCTCTGTATATTTTTGAAGTTCTCTATCTTCTGGAATATCAACAACCTGAACAGTTCCTTTCATTAACGATCCGATATAACTTCCTTCGGGGCCCATATTAAAAGCTGAACCTCCGTTTGGTCCGCTTCCAAATCCTTTGGCATTCGAAACAATCAGTTTTTTACCATCGTTACTCACTTTTAGTTTTGCAGGAAACCAGCCGGTTGGAATATATCCGGCGACTTCAAGTTTTTTAACGTCAACAACTGCAACAGCATTTATTCCTGAACAGGCAACAAAAAGCTTTTGGTTATCAGGTGAAAGTGCAAGCCCAAACGGAATTACACCGCGAAATTGTTTTATCCTTTCATCGGGTTTGATAAAAATTGTATTTACAATTGTATCTTTTTCTATGGAAATGACTGATATATTGTCGTTTGAACCGTTTGTGACAAACACATACTCATTGGTTGCAACCAGCGAATTTGGGCTTGAACCGCCAACCGCCGGAATTCCTTCAACAAGTGCCCCCACAAGGTTTCCGGTTTTGGTTTTGGCAATTACTTCTGGTTTTTCAGTATTAGTTAAACTTATTGTAAAAACCGAAAACGCGTCGGGTGAATTCATTTCGCCCAAACCCGGAACCGAAATGCTGTCGTTTTCTATTCCCTTTTTCATTTCCTCGCTTCCGTATGCAAAGGCCGGAAATTTTATGGCTTTTTCAGTTACATTTTCTTTTGTTATTCCGTTTATCATGCTGTACTGAAACATGCCAACATTTGCTACAAAAATCTTTTGTTCGTCGGGCGAAAGGCAAATTCCAAACGGGTACCGGCCAACGGGAACGTTGTGTTCCAGCTTTCTGGTTTCTGTGTTTGCAATAATCATCCTGAAACCAATCTGGTCAACTGCATAAAGTTTTTTGCCGTCCTTCGAAAGCACCAGATCTCCTATATAACCGTGCGAATAATCCAGACTGTCAGAAACAAAAGAACAGTTAATCGAGTCCTTCTTTTCTCCCGTATTCAAATCGAAAATGAAGATTTTATTTTCCTGTCCGCCGGCAACATAAATCTCGCTGTTATCATTTGAAACTGCCAGTCCCATAAAAACAGAAGCCAAAACTCCTTCATCGGTTGCGGGCCCCGGAGGAACCTGCTGAACTCCAGGGTTATCTGATAAAATATTCCGGATAATTGAAATGGAAAGTGGCCGAATTCCTGAATTGGCGGTAATTGCCGTATTTCCGTCAGGACTTAAAGTTAAACCGTAAGGGTGTGGGGCAACAACAATGCTTTTTCCGGCCGGTGTGAGTTTTCGCCCGTTGGGAATTACTGTTTCGCCGTTTTTATCAATTTTTGTGAATTCAACTCCTGAAGGTGAAGAAATTATCCATGGATCAATTGTTTTGCTTTTTTTTACGTTGCACGAAAAGAAAAGAAAGGGTGCAATTATCAGAATAAGGATTTTGTAATTCATGTTAAAACTTATTATTTGTACTTTCTTCAAAAATAAGTTATTTGTATTTGAATAGGGCAATTTCAAATAATCATTTCACCCCAAAACCTCTTTTTCTATAAAACAAACTACATTTGGGTGTAACCATAAAAAAGATGCAGGCACCAGACTTGTAATTTTCTTTGTAAGAAATTTTTTAACTATTCCGGTTTTATTTGAACCATTTATTAAAAGCAGAATCATTTTCGAATTCATAATATCTGCCATTCCCAACGTTAAACCATAAGCTGGCGTCTCCTGATTTTCAGTCAGCATTTTATGTTCAAGAGTTTTTGCCGATAATTTTACAACGTGGGTATTGGGTTGTAAATACCGGTTGGGTTCGTTTAATGCCAAATGCCCGTTCATTCCAATTCCTAAAATACATAAATCAATTGGCCCGGTTTTATCCAGCACATTTTGAATCCGTGCACATTCTTTTTGCGGATCCTCCGGATTACTCGAAAATCCGGAATAACGCGTTTCAGGAATATTTAAGGGACGAATAAGATGCAACTGCAAATAAGTTTCGCAGGTTGCAGGATTATTCATTTTAATTCCGCCCCATTCATCAAGTTTAATCACTCTTAAATGATCGAAAAGTTTGGGTTGCTTTTGATATTCATTTTCGAGTAAATGATAGGTTCCGGTTGGGCTTTTACCGGTAGCTGCACAAAGCAAAAGATTTGGCTTTTTCTTTATCTCGCTGATAATTATAGCATTTGCCTTTGCACTTAAATCCAAATACGAACTACACTTTTCAATTTTCATAATTTAAGTTCTCCCCATCCTTTGCGGTATTCACGTTTAATAAACTGATTAGCAGGTTCGAAATTGGTCACCCGCATATTTTCGCCATCCCATTTGTAATTTATGTAACGACCCGGATATACAAACCCTTCCATGTCGCCATAAACCGGATCGGTTCTTTTAATTTTTTCGCGAATATTAAAACTCCGAAGCACCAAATTTCCCATCAATACAGTTTCTGTCAAAGGTCCGGCATATCCTTCAAACGGGGAACTTACTTCTGCGTTTCCATAACCAGCAATACATGCATCAATCCATTGCCAGTAATGGCCGTCCATATCACCTTCGACGCGGGGATATTTTTTTGGAACATTAATCTCATTATTTCTCGAAAGTGGCAGTAAAATAGGGTCTCTTCCTCCCCAGCCACAGGCAGCTTTACCCTTTGTTCCCACAAAAAGAGTGCTTCCCTCGTAATCGTTCAATTTCATGTAATCGCCAAGAATGTCGTTCATGTTTCCATCGCCTTCCAGTTCAACCGGCCGTTCAGGTGTAATTCCGCCATCCATCCAGTATAAATCAAGGTTTTTGCCATTTTTCAATGTGTATTTAAATTTAATTGAACTTGAAACCGGACCGCTTTCGGGGTACTGCGCTTCAGAAAAAATGCCATCGTAAACTGTACTTGCACTTCCTGAAACCTCGGTTGGATAACCAAGCCGGAGCAATTTAAATGGTGGCCCCATTATGTGACAACCCATGTCGCCAAGCGCCCCGGTACCAAATTGCCACCAACCACGCCAGTTAAAGGGAACAAGGTTTTCAATATATTCAGTTTTTTGTGCCGTTCCGAGCCACAAATCCCAATTTAATTCCTTTGGAACAGCCGGATGCTGTTTAGGCCATGGTATTCCCTGCGGCCAAACCGGCCTGTCGGTCCAGCAATATACTTTTTCAATTTCGCCCAGAAGACCGGCTTCAATCCATTCGCGCAAAGTTTGCATTCCTGCTGAAGAAGCACCCTGGTCGCCCATTTGGGTTACCACTTTATATTTTTTTGCAGCCTGAGTTAAAATCCGTGCTTCGAAAATATCGTGTGAAAGAGGTTTTTGAAGATATAAATGTTTGTTAAGCTGCATGGCGCCCAATCCAACTATTGCATGGTTGTGGTCAGGAATTGCCACTGTAACCGCATCAAAATTTTTACTTTCCTTATCGAACATTTCCCGCCAGTCATGGTAAAATGGTGCTTTCGGAAATTCTTTTATTCGAGGAGCTGCCATTCGGTCGTCAACATCACAAAGACATGAAATAACTGCATTCTTTTTCGGGGCTCTCATAAGGGTTGAAATATCGGCTGCTCCTTCTCCTCCGCAACCTACAGCGGCAATATGTAATTTGTCGCTGGGCGCAACGTGTCCCAGTCCACTCACAGTAAAACTGGGAAGAATAGTAATCGCGGCAGCTCCGGTAGCCGAAATTCCAATAAATTTCCTGCGTGTAAATTCGTTTGAATTTGTTTTATGATTGTTGTTTTCCATGATATTAGTTGGTTTTAAATTATTCTTCTGCCTTCGAAAGTGGCTTCACCGCAACTTCCTTAAAGAAAACAACGTCGTTTTCTCCATGGTTTTGTAATCCAATATATCCGAAATCAGGTCGCGGTCCATGGTAGGGTTCGAAATCAAATTTTCGTTCCGGCACCGGATCGCCTTCTTTGAAATCTGTGACTTTTGTACCGTTCAGATAAACAATTGTTCTTGAGCCATTGAGCGTTATTTCCATCGTATTCCATTCCGGACCCGGTTTCCCGGTTTTTGCTAAAGGTTTGGTTAATGAATACAACATACCTGTGTAATGATATTCGTCTTCATCTGAAAGTTCAGGCATATTGTCGATTTGCACTTCATAGCCATAGTAAACTGGCATCCATTCTTCGTATGGTTCTATCGGAATTCGTATAAATACTCCTGAATTGCTGTTTTTATCGCGCATTTTAAAAACTACCCTGATTGTGCAGTTTCCAAATTTTTCACCTGTCCAATATAACAAACCCATTCCACCGTGTCCTCTTATCATTCCATTTTCCACCGACATTGAGCCGGGTCCAACATGTTTCCATCCGGTAAGGTCTTTCCCGTTGAAAAGTTGTCTCCATTCATTGCTGTTATTCTGCTGCTGTTCAGATTGATTGGAATAGATCATGGTAAATCCAAAACTGAAGAGGATTAATATTGACAATCCCGGAATAAATTGTTTGCTGTTCATACTTTTAAGTTTGAAATGAATTTTAAATGCTTATAAAAATAAGCATTCTATCTTTCAATCAACCGGGTATCAATCAAAAGATGTTTACCTACCTGAAAGTATTTTACATATGTATTTTAATTTGGAAATGTGCAGTTGAGTGGGTGAAAATTTCAAAAAAAAGAAAAAAATTTCAGAAGAATATTCAATAGCTGTAAATCCTTAATTAACAGAAACCAAAAGCTTTTTTACAATAATTTTGTCTTCAACCGTTTTTACCTGAACCATGTAAATTCCATTTGGAATGTTGTTCAGTTCTATTTGCAGACGGGATACAGGTATTTCGATTTTTTTAAGTAATACTTCTTTACCGGTTATATTTACTAATCTGATTTCTGAAATAAGGTCGGTATTAAACTCAATAGTTACTTTTTTGTCTTTGCATGGATTTGGATATATTTTTAAATCAGGCTGATTTTTTTCAGAATTAATAGCTGAATGCGAATTCCAATCGCTTGAATTTCCATGACTTACCTGTGAAAAACTACTTATTTGAAATAAAATGAATAATATAATGAGTAAAATATGTTTCATATTATAAAAGTTTTCAATATGTAAATTTACAAATAACGTGCCTTTTTTAAAAGACAGGTTTATTTTTTAAAAGTTGCAAAGCCTGAAATAAATCTTCAGGCGTGTCAATACCGATGCTTTGATGTTCTGTTACAGCTGTTTTTATTTTAAACCCGTTCTCCAGCCATCGCAATTGTTCAAGCGATTCTGCCTTTTCAAGTAAACCTTGTTTCAATTTTGAAATTTTTTGGAGTACGTCAGCTTTGTATGCATACATTCCAATATGTGCCCAGAAAGTTTGTCCCTGAAGCCACTTCTCATTTTCAATTCCACGAATATAGGGAATAGTTGAGCGGCTAAAATATAAAGCATTTTGCTGATTGTCGGTTACAACTTTCGGCCGGTTTGGGTTAAACAGTTCTTCTGTGGTTTCAATCCTTTTAATTAAAGTAGCAATATCGGCATCAGTTGTAAAACACGATTTTAACATTTCAATTTGACTGGGTTGAATAAATGGTTCATCACCCTGAACGTTTATTACTATATCGAAATCAGTTTTTTCGGCAATTTTTTCGGCAGCTTCTGCACAGCGGTCGGTGCCACTTTGGTGAGTTGAAAGTGTTTCAACCGCATTTCCTCCAAATCCTTCAACAACTTTAAAAATTCTTTCGTCATCAGTGGCAACCCAAGCTCCGTCAACTACTTTTGCAACATTTTCATAAACCCACTGAATCATTGGTTTATTTTCGATCATTGCCAGTGGTTTTCCGGGAAAACGGCTGGATTGATAACGGGCTGGTATTATTCCGATAAACTTCATGCAACAAAGATAAAAATAGAATAACATATCGTATCAAGAATTGGGAATCAAGAACCCGGTATAAATTCAATAAAAAAAGTTAATAAGAATCAAAGGGAATGATTGCAGTCTAAAAATTGTAAATTTGTGGTTTCAAAATTGAATGATTTGCAAGGTTAGATAATATTGACAATAAAAAAGATAAGAAGCTTTTAAAAAATCCCTCCCAAAAGGGGAGGTCTGGAGGGGCTTTAATTATGGATGTACAGGGAATAAAACAACGATTTGAGATTATAGGAAACTCGGCAATGCTTAACCGTGCAATTGAAATTGCGGTACAGGTAGCGCCAACCGATTTATCGGTACTAATAACCGGGGAGAGCGGAACAGGGAAAGAAATTTTCCCTCAAATAATACACCAGTACTCGAGCCGGAAACACGGGAAATACATTGCTGTAAACTGCGGCGCAATTCCTGAAGGCACAATTGATTCAGAACTCTTTGGCCACGAAAAAGGGGCATTTACAGGTGCGCTTGCTGATAGAAAAGGATATTTTCATGAGGCTGACGGAGGTACTATTTTTTTGGATGAAATAGGTGAATTACCGCTTGCAACGCAGGTTCGTTTGTTAAGGGTACTTGAAACAGGCGAATTTATAAAAGTAGGTTCCTCGAAAATGATAAAAACGAATGTGCGTGTTATTGCTGCCACAAACGTTAATTTACCCGAAGCTATTGACGCCGGGAAATTTCGTGAGGATTTGTATTACCGTTTAAATACGGTTCCAATTATTATTACCCCTTTGCGCGAAAGGCCTGAAGATATTAATTTGCTGTTCAGAAAATTCGCCCGCGACTTTGCCGAAAAATACAGGATGCCCCCGATTATTCTCGATGAGCAGGCAAAAACACTTCTTTTAAATTATCGCTGGCCAGGAAATGTGCGCCAACTTAAAAATATTACAGAGCAAATTTCGATAATTGAAAAAGAGAGGGACATTTCAGGTGAAATTTTAAGGAATTATTTACCTGTTGATGCCACGAAAAACTTGCCTGCTATATTTTCAAAAGCTGAGGAAAGTTCATTTTCAAACGAAAGGGAAATACTGTATAAAGTTTTGTTCGATATGAAGCGCGACATGACAGAATTGAAAAAGCTGGTGCTTGATATAATGGAAAATAAAGAATCGCCAATAACCGGTGACCAGGCCAGGATTTTCAGAAATTTATACGACACTGATTCGGGTAATTTTGTTTCGAAAGAACCAGCATCAAAACATATTCATATTGATCCGGAGGAAAAAGAAAATATTCAGGACACCGAAGAATTTGTGGAAGAATCACTTTCGCTGGAAGACAAAGAAATTGAATTGATAAATAAAGCGCTGGAAAAACACAACGGAAAACGCAAATATGCGGCACAGGAATTAGGTATTTCAGAACGGACTCTCTATCGAAAAATTAAAGAATATGATGTTAAAGGGTAATAATAAAGCAAAGTATTTGTTCATTTTTGCATTGGTAATTGCAGCTTTCACGATTACTTTGCAGTCATGTAAAATATCATATTCTTTTACGGGTGCCAATCTCTCGCCGGCAGTAAAGACCTACAGTGTTTATTATTTTCCAAACCGGGCAAGATTAATAAATCCAACATTAAGCCAGAATTTTACAGAAGGATTACGCGAAAAGCTGCGCAGGCAAACCTCGTTGAACGAACTGTCAGAAGATGGGGATTTGGAATTTGAAGGACAAATTACCGGTTATGAAGTTCGACCCATGTCGATTCAAAAAGATGACCTTGCTGCGAAAAACAGGCTAACTGTTTCAATAAAATTAAAATACACCAACAATAAATCGCCGGAAGAAAATTTTGAACGCAGTTTTTCGGCTTATGAAGATTATGACAGCAACCTTACAATCAGCGATATTGAAGACGAATTATCGGAATTGATTATCACGAAGCTGACTGATGATATTTTTAACGCAACAATAGCAAACTGGTAAAAATGCAAACAGAATCGTTTTACAACCTGCTTGGTAATCAGCATTTACTAAATGTTGAAACCGCTTCGGAGTTAAAATTACTGACCGAAAAATATCCATGGTTTCATTTGGGTTGGATGCTGTACCTCAAAAACCTGAAACAAATTGAATCACCCGCATATCAGTTAATACTCAGAAAAGTTGCAGTACTCATACCAGACCGAAAGATGCTGCATAATTTTGTAAACGCAGAAATTCAGAAAAAAGGTGAAAAACCGGGAATTGATAATCCTTTTGGCGCACTTGAAGAATTTGAAGTTGAAGTGGAAAATAGGGCAGGTAATCCGTTGATAGATAATTTTCTGAGTTCGAATCAGGGCTCGATAAGAAGATCGCAAAAGGATGAAATAAATGCTGAAAATGGAATTAGACTTGACATTATTGAAAAGTCGGATACGGAAAATGAAGAGTTGATTACAGAAACTTTGGCTGGCATTTATTTGCAACAGAAAAACTATGAAAAAGCTTTGTCGGCATATAAAAAATTAAGTTTGAAATATCCGGAAAAAAGTATTTACTTTGCAACCCAAATTGAAGAAATTGAAAAATTAAAGAATACTAATTCATAAAAAAATGTACACATTAATAACAGTTTTAATATTTATTGTTTGCGTCCTTTTGGTGTTAATTGTTTTGGTTCAAAACTCTAAAGGTGGTGGTTTGGCAAGCAATTTTCAGTCGGCAGGTCAGGTAATGGGCGTTCGTAAAACCAACGATTTCCTTGAAAAAGCTACCTGGGGACTGGCTGGTGCATTGTTATTTCTTTCGGTTGTTGGCACAGCTTTTATTCCACATGGCGAAGCAGGTGTTGAAGGATCGCGTGTTAGCAAACAAATAGAAAATGCAGTTGACCCAACGCAGGTGCCAAATTTTCCAACTACTGCTCCTGCTGATTCGGCGCAATAATCTGGTATTATATTTTCAAAATATTGAAAGCCGTTTGTATAAAAACAAACGGCTTTTTTCATGATAGATTCTTTCGGCAACTTCTTTATTTCGGGGTTTCCCAATCTTTTATTGTTTTTAGTTGTAGTGGAGAAGTGCTATAATCAGTACTTAACACTAAATCATTTTCTTTTGATAGCAGTTAAAAGCCTTTAATTTTAGTTTGAAGAGCGTTTTTTTAATCCTGAGAAAGAAACAGTTGTTGTAATTGTTGATTTTAGCCAGAATATTGATTCTTTAAAGTTCTGTAGTTTATCGGGAATCAAAACCTTTCTGGTTGCTTCATAAACCAGGGTTACAATAGTAAATGATCTTGCTTTTCAATTTCAAACGAATCAGGGTTTTATAACCTTTGCCAAAACAACCGGTATTTGCAGCAAATCGTAATCGTGCGTATAAATTAAATACTCGTTTTGCCATTGGGGCGAAAATTTTTCTTTATAGTCGCGCAGGCCTTTGTAATGCGAGAAGGATTTGATTTTTTCATAGGCAAATTTCATCGATTTTTCCGGAAAATTTTGAGGTTCATCCAACCCACTCATTGGTGCAAGTCCTAAATTGACAGTCGAATAATTTTGCGATTTCAGAAAGTTGAAAAGTTCAACCAACAAATAATCAAGAACACCGCCGGGTGCATCATTTGTTTTTCTTATTAAGTCGTAAGTTCCTTCACCATTTGCAAAATCGGGGATAATATTTAAAAAGGCAACAACCTTTTCTTCAGCATTTTCAATAGTAATTAAGGTTTGAGTTTTTAATTCATCCCAAACAAACATTCCCTGCGAAAAAATAATTTCTTCCCTGTTTGTATCAATCAGCCATTCATCGCTTACTGATTTTACTTTTTGCAAAACACCGTCTTTTATTGGTGGAAAATGCACAGTTGCTTTCAGTCCCTTTTCCTTTATTTTATTGATTGAATTTCGTAATGATTTCCTTGCCTGGCCCTCTAACGTAAATTTCGATAAATCAACAATTCCGGCCTGGCCAAGTAACAATTTCTTTTTGCCAAGTGAAAGAAAATGTTGGATACTTAATTCAGGCACCCGGTAATAAATGCTTTTCAAACCGCTTTCATAACAGAATCTGTCATATTCAGCAATACAATTTTTCATTTCCAGAATATTTTCGGCAACAGGATTTTCGAGAGCAACGGCAAAGTTACCTGAAACACGGTAAGCTATAAAAGCTTTGTTATTCGCCGAAAAGAAAAACATTTTATCGGAATATGTTTTAAAATAATCAAAAGACGAGCAGCCGTAAAGTTTTACCAGTTGGCTGGCTTTGTTATATTCATCAGAAGAAACATTTGACTTAATAATATAGGGACGGATAAAAGTGTATATCAGAAAACCAAGTGACAAAAAACCGCTGATTTTTATGGAAGCCAAAAAATTTCTGGCAAACCCATCGACAGGCATTAAATCGCTGCTTCCGACTAAAAAGTAGTTTTGTAAAGTATAAATTACTGATTGATAAAAGCTGAAATCAATATTGAAATGCTTTTTATCGATAAAGTAAAAGCCAATAATTCCGTACAAAATTATAAACGCAACACTTAAAAATGAAGTTTGCAAACCGATTAAACGGAGTCGCGGATTGTTTTTAACGTAATATTCCTTTTTAGTGGCAATTAAAATCGAAATAATAATCAGGGCAACAATTGCTTCCTCAAAATCAATGGCTTTTGTTAAATGTCCAATTACCGAAATGATGCTCAGAAACAACGCAAACCACCAGGCAGAACGCAAGCCTTTAAGCATAAATGCAGCGGTAACAAGTAAAAACAACCCCGCTACCATAACAAGGTAGTTCGATGCATAAATAGCTTCAACAGGTAAAAAATGATTTACGCGTGTCAGTCTTTCAGCAATAGACGGTGTAAGCACAGAAACAATATTCATGATTCCGAGGAAAAGCAGAAGCATTGCCGGAACTATTCGCATCAGCAGTTTGCTGATTTTTAGCAGGAAAGTGAGAGCGCCTGTAAAAAGCGGTATCCAGAATTCAAAAAAACGATATAAAAAGGTAATTGTAATGGCTTCAATATTTCCGAAACCGAAACGGATCAGACAATAACTCATCGAAACTTCAATAGCGCCAATGCCTCGTAAAAATGGTGATATGATTAAAAAAATTACAGAAACAATATATCCCATTATTGCTACAAATATTGAGGGTGAAAAATGAAGCGCTTTCATTGCAATATATAAATGTGCGATGCCTGCAATTTCGATGAGGATGGAATAAAAAACAGTTAACAAAAATTTTCCTCTGTCAATTTTGTTATTCTGTAAATCTTCAATAAATACAACCGATTTGGGGACAAATTTTATTGTCCATTTATAAATAATCCCCTTTTTAATTATCGATCGGTACATTGAAAAAAGAAACGAAATTAAGATGGCAACTACTCCCAATGCAATCCATTCACTAATTCCGGTTTTGCCTTTCAACAGCGCATATAAAAATGCAGGAACAGCAACAATTACTACCGAAAGTATTCCTACAAACCCATAAATTGTTGATGCAAAGTAAATCTGAGATTCCTTAATTCCTTTTTTCTCAATTGCCTGGGTAAAAAAAGCAAGTGATGAAATTCCGCCAGCCGGAATAAAAACGCTGATAAAGTTGCGTTTTAAAAAAAGTATAACAGTATCTGTTAAACCAACAGAACTTTTAATGGCTGCAAATGACGCTTTGTACATTAGTCCGTGCTGGATAAAAATTAAAAAGGTAACACCAATTCCGGCTACAACCCATTGCCAATTTGCTGATGAAAGCACAATCTTTACCTGAGAAAATTCAGCCTGTTCATGTTTTAAAAACCAAATGCCGATACCAATAAAAAATGCAGTAAACACAAATTGTGTTATTATTTTTCCGTTTTCCTTTATAAATGGTATGCTTTTTTCTTTGAAAAGATAAATTACTGAACTTGAAAATTTAGATAATTTCATTTCTGTAAAATGTTGATTTTTTTCACTGAATTTACAACCATTAAAATTATAATTACTTTTGGCTTATGGCAAACAATACTTCACAACATATATTAAATACATCAGCAAGCCTGCTCGGATTTTGCCTGTTTGTTATAACATCTTTGCACATTGCCAACCAAACCGAAACATTTTTTATTGATGAATTTACTTCGGTTGTGGCTGTTTTGCTCACATTTTCATGTATATTTTCGTTTGTATCAATTCGCACAAAATATCCGAAAAGGGAAAAATATTTTGAAACGATTGCCGATTATTTGTTTCTGATTGCTCTTATTGGGATTTTGATCATAATTCTGCTGATAACCTTTAATTTCTTTTAAATAAAACCGCGCGAAATTGAAGGTTTATTTTTCAACTTTTACATTGAACCCCGGAACTTTATAATCTTTTGGCAAATATTCAGCCGGAATGGTCACCATGTTTCCATCGCGGGCTGCGCGGTAATGCGGCGACAGGATTTCAATGCCTGCTTCGTTGCAGCAATCCTGAATATTTTGGTGCAGGTTCGAGTAAATATTTGCCTGCCTGTTTGCTTCTTTTGTATAGGCGTTTATCTGGTAGGCAACATAAAAATCTTCGAGACTGGTTTGCAGCACAAATGGTTTTGGTTCTTTTAAAATAGCATCTGTTCTTAGTGCAGCATTAATAAGAGCTTCATGCATATTTTTCCAGGGAACATCATAACCAATTGTTACTGTAGTGTGAATTATCAATCCTGTTTCATTGGCTTGAATGCTGTAGTTTATTGTGTTTCCCGACAATACTGATGCATTTGGAATTGTTATTATTTCATTTTTAGGTGTTTTTATTCTCGTAACGAGTAAGGTTTTTTCTATAACATCGCCTGTAACATCTGCAATTTTAATGCGGTCGCCAATTTTGAAAGGCCGCATATATGTAATTACAAGTCCAGCCACCATATTGGCAATTGCTGATGAAGAACCCAATGAGAACAATATGCCGATAAAAACCGAAACCCCTTTGAAAATATCGGAGTCAGAACCTGGCAATAAAGGAAATATAAGTACAAACATAAATGCATAGAGCAGGAATTTTACAATACTGAAGGTTGGCATGGCCCAGTCTGCATGAAATCCGGCTATTTGAAGTTTGTCGGCTTCTATTTCAGAAAAAATGTAGCGCACGAATTTTATAAAATATTTCATAACGAAATAGATTACCAAAATGCTAAACAAATTGGGCAGGTAATTCCAAACGCTGATTAATAAGCTTTTTAACGGCGACCACACCAACTGAAAAAGTGCATCGGCCCAATCGCGTGAAAAAGGGAAAATGCTGAAAAGAATTGGGAGAGATACATAAAGCAGAATAGCGTAAACAAACCAGCGCAGGACTTTTACCAGGAACAAAACAGCCTGCAGTTCCTGGTCTTTGGTTAAAAATGTGTAGTCTTTATATGACAGGTCTTTGAGCCAGTTTTCTTTTTTAGCTTCAATGTTTTTTAGTAGCAGGTTGTATCCTTTGCTGATTAACCAAATAAACAAGCGGGCAATTAGTAAAACCAGCAAAACCAGACCGATTCTCAGCATCAATTTTGAAAAACTGTTTTCCTTTTTTGCCTGAATTATTGAATTGGTTATCGTGTTTTTTAATTCTGTGGCGAGTTCGGGCATGCTTTTATCGTACCACAATGCATCATTTTCCGAAACACTCATAATAATCAATTCCCGATAAACTATGTCGTAAGTGTTTTCGGATTTAATAACAAGTATTGAATCGGTTTTTAAAAATTCGTCGTTGTATAAATTGGCAATTTTACGGGATATATTTGCCGCTCTTTCTTTTGGTGTTGAAGCGCCAATTTTTGTATTTACAGAAAAAAGTGTATCGCCCAAAACACCAATTACCGGATAACCGGTAGCTGTTTCTCTCAGCATTTGGATTCTTGCTTTTTTTTCAGCAAGGCGTTGATTTCTTTGTTCTTCAATGGCGTTCAGCTGTTTTAGTAATTCCTGCTTTTCAAGATTGTCGGAAGTTGAAAGCAGTTCAAGCCTCGACTGCAAATCGGCTTTTTTAATTGAATCGGCAATTCTTTGCTGCTCAATTTCTAAAAGTTTACTATTGAATTCCTGCAGGATGGATGCCTGAATTGAATCATTTTCAATAGTTTTAATACTGTCATTTTGTGCCGGCGACGAAAAACTCAGCAGTAAAACAAGAAAGAAAACCGCACTATTTTTTATTGTTTTCATTTTTAAAATATTAGAAATTGAATACTTCCAAAAAGCCAATAGTAAATCCGGGCGCTCATATACGGTAATTCTGGTGCGAAAATAATAATCTTAAAAGATTTGAAATTAAGGTTGTATTTTCCATATTTTATCAGAAACCGGTAAATATTCAGCCAGTGCTGCCGAGCCGTACCATTCATATAAATCAGCTGCCAGCAGATTGGCTTTTATTGCGGGGTCGGTTGCTACCAATTCCCGGGCTTCTTCAATTGTTGGTACATTGAAAATAAAAATGCCCCGGTAAGTTTGGTCGTTTTTCCCCAGTGGACCGGCTACTATAAGTTTTCCATCTTTTACCAGTTTGCCAATATTTTCCATGTGACCCCTGAAAGCTTCGCCGGATTCTTCTTTGCCGGCAGTTTTGTTTTCACCCGTTTTCAGAATGACTAAAACATATTTTTTCATTCCATACTCATCGGCATTAAGTTTTTTGGCAAGTAATTCGTCGTAGTTGGGATTTTCAGTTTGAGCATAGGTTGCAATCACTGAAATCATAAGGATAAAAACTGCAAGTATCGTTTTCATTTTTGATTTTTTAGTTTCAATTTCAAACAAAAGCTGCTATCGATTTGTTTTGCAACTCAATTTTATTCATGAAGTAAACAAATGCACACTATCTTTTAACCTTTAAAACGATGACATTGTCGATTGCCGACATATCTAATTTTAAGATTTCTAGTTTTAAATCGGATTCGTTTTGACTGGTTTTTATTTTTTTACCTGAAATATAATTAAATGCTTCAGCCAACTGATATGGAAAATCCTTTAAAATAATCTCTTTATCAACAATTTCAGGGTTGGTTACATGTAAATAAACCTTGTCGCCTTTTTCAACAGCAACTCCCCAATCGGCAGGTTTCATGAAACTTTTACGGGTTCCATAAATAGTTTCGCCATAAATTTTCAACCAATCGCCCATTTCCAGCAATCTTTTTTTGTGTGCTCCACGCACTTCACCTTCAGGAGTTGGCCCGATATTTAAAAGAAAATTGGCGCCCAGCCCGGCTGATTTTATAAGCAAATGAACAAGTTCCTTTGTGCTGCGGTTGATTGTATCGCCATTTACATAGCCCCAGCTTCTGCCAATAATGTCGTTAGATTCCAGTGGCAAATCTTTCGAAATTACTGCGTCAGCAGAAAATCCACCGCCCACATTTTCACCCGGCAAGTCGCGTTCAAAAGTTTGGTAATCTTCACCCGGGAAAACTGCCAGATGATGGTTGTTAACGATCATGCAACCGGGTTGAAGTTTGTGTATCAGTGAATAAATTTCGTCATATTTCCAGGCGCGTTTTTGTGTGCCGGTTTTTTTGTCGGGCAGGTTGTTTACCTGGTCCCAGTGCCCGTCAAACCAAATCCCGTATATTGGCCCGTAATTGGTCAATATTTCGGTAAGTTGGTTTTTCATAAACTGTATGTATTCATCCCAGTTGCATTCGCCCTTAATTCCTGTAGCTTTTTTAACATTTCCCTGGCAATAATCAGCCCTGTAAAAATCGGTGAGCGAATAATAACAAAACAGCCTGATTCCCTGTTTTTGGCATTCGTCAGCCAACTGTTTCAACACATCTTTGCCATAAGGCGTATTCATAATACTCCAGTCAGAATATTTTGTATTGAACATACTGAAACTGTCATGATGCCGCGTTGTGAAAGCTATATATTTCATGCCGGCATCTTTTGCCAGTTTTACTACACCGGCAGCATCAAATTTTTGAGGATTAAAAACATTTATATTTTGGTGGTATTTGTCAATATCCTGGTTGCTCAGAGCCCAGCCAATTTCTTTACCAAGCACACTCGAAATTCCCCAGTGAATAAACATCCCAAAATGTGCATCACGAAACCACTCCCTGTTTTCAAGGTTTTCTTTTGAAGGAACATAATCAGCCTGGCCTTTGTCGAGATCGTTTCCTTGTCCTTTGCAAAAAAATGAAGTTATAAGTAAAAAAATAGAAAGAAGTGCGGCTCTTTTTTTCATGGTTTTGGTTTTTTGGATAAGATACTTAACAACCGCAATTTACATTTTTTTCTGAAATCCCATTTAATCCCTGTGTTACGTATCCATCTCTTTTCCACCATTCAAGGCCGCCAATCAGCTCTTTTACCCTGAACCCCAGTTTCGTCATATTCAAAGCGCCTTTTGTTGAAGCGTTGCACCCAATTCCATCACAATAACATACATATAAAAAATCTTTGGAAAAACCTGTAGTTGTTTCTTTTGTCATCTCGCGGTGAGGAAAATTTATTGCGCCCGGAATATGCTCATTTTTATATGCTTCCCGCGAACGTGTATCTATTATTTTGATGTTGTCAGCATTGTTGATTGAATCATTCAGGTCCCAGGAATCAATCTCATACTTTAACTTCTGTTTGTAATATTTTTGCTGTTTATTCATATTCAGCCGGTATTTGAAAAGCTTTCTATTCTGCTTAAAAATTACAGTTTCAGAAGTTTGAAAGCGTGCATCCATTCGTTTTTCAGTAAGCCGGGAATACACCAAAGTATGCATAATGGCTCTATGGCCCTTGCCGACTGAACTTTCCCAAAATCTGCGGTTTCCCAGCCAACTTCTTCAAGAAGTTGAGACACTTCAATTTTTGCTTTTTCGCTATTTCCACAGATAAACATGGTTGGTGTGCTTTCAAATTTTGGATCGATCATAAAAGCATTTCCAACGCAGCTAAAAGCTTTTACAAAGTTTATTTCCACAAAAGCATTTTGCAATTGTTCCATTAGTGATTCATCCAGGTTTGTAAAGAATTTAAGCACTCCATTCTCAGGAGCCGCATTTGCAATTGGATTTGTTGTATCAATCACGGTTTTGTTCTTCAGGCTTTCAGCGCCCGCCAATTCCAGCGCATTCTTTGCAGCTCCGCCGTTTACTGCTAAAATAACAATCTCACCAAAAGCAGCAGCTTCCATAAAAGTTCCAACTTCAGCACCTTTCCCTTCGTTTTTTTTCCATTCTTCTAGTTTTTCAGGTGTTCTTGTTCCTAATTTTACTTCGTAACCGTGTTTCAGGAGACCCGAACCCAGCATTTTTGCAACAATCCCCGATCCCATAATTCCTATTTTCTTCATCGCCAAATAAATTTAAGTGTTATTACTCCTAATAATCTAACACTTGGAAAACTGTTTTGTTTGTGTTAATAACCAGCCATTTTGATTGAAAAAACACGTTTGACAAACTTTTAATTTAATCTATATTTGGCCGAAATTTTAAAATTCAAAATATGATTACTTTAAATGAATATTTCGATAAAAAAGTGAAATCACTAGGTTATACAAGTGCTGATGGCAAATCAACTGTTGGTGTTATGGAAGATGGTGAATATGAATTTGGGACTTCATCTCACGAAACAATGATTGTTGTGGAAGGAGAACTGATTGTACTTTTACCAAACGAAACCGTATGGAAATCATACAAAGCAGGAGCTTCTTTTGAAGTAGAAGCGAATGTTTCTTTTAAAGTAAAAGCGGTTGGGCAGAGTTCGTATTTGTGTAAGTATAAATAGTTTTACAAATTGAGGACAAAGCATTGGTTAAAAATCAAAGACGATGATCTGGAAAAATGCTTTTATAAAAATACGCACGTCAATTTTACTAAAGGAAATCAATCTCGGGTTAAAAAAAGGTGATTTATTAGGAATAATTGGTCACAATGGCAGTGGTAAAACCGTGCTGGCAAAAGCGTTGGCGGAAGAATTGGCTGTTTCGGGAGAAATTACTGATGACGGAATTTTTATTAAAAAGCGGTTTGTTCCGTTTCATTCTTCGTTATCACTTTCGAACGGTGGAGCAGTTTATCGCCAGCAACGCTGGAACAAAATTGATACTGAACTTTTGCCAAAAGTAAAAGATGAAATTAAAGCCTGTGAAGATTTGGTGGAAGCTGAAAAACTGTTCATACAATTCGGATTAGACCAGTTATTTGAAAGTTTTATCATCAATTTGTCAAATGGTGAACAACGAAAGCTAGAGTTGCTGAAAGCGCTTTCAGCAAAACCCGATTTGCTTGTGCTCGATAATGCGTTCACAGGGTTGGACAGTTTCTCGCGTTCGTTACTAACTCAAATGCTTGAGAAACTTATTTCGCAGCGGCAAACAATTGTGATGACAGGTTTGGATGTTAATGATTTTCCGCCGTCAGTGGATCGTTTTGTCGTTGTGGAAGATGGTGTAATGAAGGGAATTTATTCAAGAGAAGAGGTTAGCACTGAAAAGTTGGAACCTGTTAAACTTGAAACAGATAAAATTCGATGGCCCGATGCTGGTTTTACCGAATTGATTTATTTGAAAAATGTTTCATTGAAATACGGAGAACGGACTATTCTGGATAATATAAACTGGAAAATAAAAGCAGGTGAGTGTTGGTCGCTTTCCGGCCCAAACGGTTCGGGCAAGACAAGTTTATTAAACCTCATTTTTGGAGACAACCCAAAAGCATACGGTTGCAATATCCGTTTGTTTGGAAAACAAAAAGGAACCGGAGAATCCATCTGGGATATCAAAGCCCGGATTGGTTTTGTTTCGCCGGAATTGCACCAGTATTTGCCACAAAAACAGTCTGTAACCGATGTAATTTGTTCAGGTTTTTTTGAAACTGATAATTTGTTCAGAAAAAGCACCGGCTATCAGCGCGATGTTGCCAAACAGTGGTTGAAAAGTCTGAATCATTATGAAATTGGCAACCGCATGTTTGGAGAACTCTCCACGTCAGCACAACGAATTGTACTTTTCATTCGCACACTTGTAAAAACTCCGCCATTGTTGATCTTTGACGAGCCTTTTCAAGGACTTGATAAAGTTCACGTTCGTTTATTGAAAGATCTCATAAACCGTATCGCAGCCGAATCAAATTGCACAATGATTTTTGTTACACACTTACCCGAAGAGTTGCCTGAGTGTTTCAACCAACACCTGCGGCTGAATAAAGGAAAGGTGGTTTGAATATTTTTGAAATTATTTTTGAATGAAAATTGCTGGAAAAAGGAATTGTATATATTTGCGGTGCATTTGCGGGAGTAGCTCAGGGGTAGAGCATCAGCTTCCCAAGCTGAGGGTCGTGGGTTCGAATCCCATTTCCCGCTCTGAAAATCAGTCAGATAAATTTGGCTGATTTTCTTTTTATTGGTTTTCTGAATTTTTAAAAAGTTTTAAAAGCGAGGTTAATTCAACAAAGTATTAGTGAAAGTGAAAAGACTGGATTTTCAAAATAGAAAGTTTAAGTAGCTCAGGGGTAGTCCGTCAGTTGACGGATCCCAAGCTGAGGGTCGTGGGTTCGAATCCTATTTCCCGCTCGCAGAAAATGAAGGAGTTAGATGAAAATCTGGCTCCTTTTTTTTTGAACCTGCCTGCATATCATTTAAACAAAAAAGCATCATAAATTTTTCATTTACAATGCTTTACTTTTTAAGTGCCCAGAACAAAAACCGAACCTTGTTAATATGGCTTAAAATGTAAACCATTAAAATGGTGTTCTAAACACCGCCAATATTAAGGGTTTGATGTGTTTTTGCTAACTGGTTGTGTTAACCTGAATTAAGCAATATTTCGACTTATTAATAAAAAACCGGTGCAAATACCGGTGCAAGTTTTATTTTTATCTATATTTGAAATGAACTTTTTATTGATGCAAGATGAGGATAAAATATTTTATTCGTACTTCCAAAAAAAGCAATGGAAATGCAGCACGAATAAGAGTAAAGCTCAAAGAGGGTGATTCACTCAATATTTATGCAACCACACCTTTAACTATTCCCGTTAAATATTGGAATAATAAAGCCAAAACCAACCGCGAAAAGGTCAGGGATATGACCGAATTTATAGAGCGTGATTGGTATAAAGACAAACTGGATGAACTTGAAAAATTTATCCGGCAATGTTTTAATGAGTTGAATCGAGAACCTACCAGCGAATGGCTTAATAATATGGTTGATATGTGTTTCAGACCCGAAAAGTATAATCCGGAACCTGAAACTTTGTTTGGATTTATTAAAAAGTTTATTGCTGAATCAAAAACCCGTGTTAATCCCAACACCGGTAAATTCATTTCACAAAGCACACTCAAAAAATACACTACCTGTTACAACTTGCTTAAAGATTTTGCAGGATCCGGAACACTCAGTTTTGATGAGATCGATTTGAACTTTTATCAGGAATTTACAAGTTATCTGGCTAAAACTAAAAACCATGCAAAAAACACAATTGGAAAACAAATTGCCGTTCTCAAAAACTTTATGAATGAAGCAAAGGAAAGGGAACTTCACTCCAATACAAAATACTCCAGTAAGAAATTTAAAATTATTACTGAAGAAACTGAAAGCATATACCTTAATGAATCTGAGTTAAACACCCTTTACAGTTTAGACCTTTCAAATAATACCCGACTTGAAAAGGTGAGGGATTTATTTTTGATTGGAGCCTGGACAGGTTGCAGGTTTGGTGATTTTACAACCATTACACCCGACAAGATTAAAGATAACACCATTTTGATTGAACAGGAAAAGACCGGCAATAAGGTTAAAATACCATTGCACCCGGTTGTGGTGGAAATTTTGAATAAGTATGAAGGCAAGTTACCCAAAGCGATATCTAACCAGAAATTCAATGATTACATTAAAAAAGTTGGCGAACTGGCAGAGGGATTTGATAAAGTGGAAAAACTCAGCCAGACCAAAGGCGGGAAAAGAGTTTCTAAATCTTTACCGAAACATAAGCTGATAAGCAGCCATACGGCCCGGCGTTCGTTCGCTACCAATCTTTATAAAAGTGGATTCCCAACCATTGGAATAATGAAGCTGACTGGCCACAGAACCGAAAGGGCCTTTTTGAAATACATAAAAGTTACTGAAGATGAACACGCTCAAATGTTGGCTGAACATTGGGCTAAATGGGAAAGGAGTTAAATATGATAAAAGACAAATTTGATATCATTAAAACAGCTGATGAAATTAGAAATTTCCCAGATTTTTATCGATTTAACCTTGATAAGAGTATGGCTAAATTTTATCCTAAAGGTGAGGAAGAATATTTTAAGTCGGTCATATTTGAATGTAATAAAAAATTAATTCAAAATACTTTAGGTAATGTCTGGATTCAAAATAAAGGTGAATATTCTACACCATTTTCAATAATCGAGAAATCGGGCAAACCATGGATTTTATCAATTTTGGATATTTTTGAAAACTATAAATCTAAAGAAGAAACCGATGAAATGGTAGAAGAGGCAAAGAAGTTTCTTTATGAGTACTTTTATATTGAAATGATTAACAACCACCTATCCACACTCAACAACCCGACAACCTCGATTAGTTTCTCTGACTTCTTTACTCCTGAATTCACTAATAAGGAATCATTCATTACAAGCTTGAAAGAAAAAATGCACGGAAAGAAAAGCCAAGCATTGAGATTCATGATAGAAGCTCTTAAAGCAAGGAAAATATTGAATGTAAATAAAGGTGAATACAAACAGCTTTATGAGGCAATGAAAGATTATTTCGATTGGGAAATTGGTTCTTATGTCTCAATCTTCGATATACCGGCACTGAGAGAATTTAAAAATTCGGATGATTTTCAAAACTACATTTCAAGTCCAGGTATCCAACATAAAAAGCCATATCAGAAAATTGAACTTATAATTGATTCGATTTTAAAAGAGCTAAAAATATAAACTGAAATATTTTTTTTCTTGAATTCAACTTGAATTCGAATTAATACATTGAAAAACAAATAGTTGTTTATTAAAACCCATTTAGTTTTGCTGTAACGATTTTATTAAAATCAGTACAGCATGATTAACATCGAACTTTTAACAAAGCATCCTGAGCTCGCGGAAAACATTACTTTCTCCATGAAAGGGAATGACCTCATCTTATTTGCACATGAACTGGCAGATAGGATGACGAGGAATACTTCACAGCCAGTAGCAACGGTTACACCATCAGAGCCCGATATCCTTTTAACAGTTGATGAGGCAGCCGAATTTCTTAAGGTTTCCAGGGTAACACTTTGGCAATGGGAAAAGAAAAAAATTCTTATTCCTTCCAAAATTGGCAACATGTTACGATACCGAAAAAGCGATATCACAATCGCATTGGATAGGAGATCATCCAAATGATCAAACTTGAAATTTCGCCAAAGGCATATCCTAAAATCAGGCTCATGGTTCCTGAACACCGGTTTTATCTTCTAAGTGAAGATAACCAAAGAGAATATGAAATCCGATCCAGAATATTACCAAAGGAAACAATTTCAGCATGAAACAAAGTTTCTTAATCTATTTAAGCGATTACAATGCAATCAAAGATGAACTAACCTTTGAAGAAAAGGGAATTCTATTTGATGCGATATGTAAGTACAACTTCAATGATACTATTGATGAGCTACCTTTATCTGTTAAGATTGCTTTCAAATTTATGAAAAGCCATTTCGACCGCGATAGTGAAAAGTATGATGCTATTTGTGACCGAAACAAGAATAATGGCAAAAAAGGTGGCAGACCAAAACAAAACCCAGACGAACCCAAAAAACCCAGTGGGTTATTTGGTAACCCAGACGAACCCAAAAAACCCGATAATGATAATGATAATGATAATGTTAATGTTAATGAAGATGATAATGTTAAATCTCCTAACGGAGGTTGTGAAAATTCGATGGATTTATCACATATAAATCCGAAAATAGATTATCAGGAGATTATTAATCTTTTTCATGTTACCTGTAAATCTTTCCCAATAGTCCAAAAGCTTACTGACCCAAGAAAGGGAAAAATCAAAACACGAATAAATGAATTCAGGAAACTATTCCCAGAAGTTGCTTATCTGTCAATCTTGAAAGAATTATTCGAAAAAACAGAGCTATCAGATTTTATGAGAGGTGATAATAAAAATGGATGGAAGGCTTCATTTGATTGGATTTTTGAAAATGGAAAAAACTGGGTAAAAATCTATGAAGGAAATTACGATAATAACAAAAACAATGGAAACAAATCAACAGACAAACCTGCAGGAATTAGCAACCCGGATGACTATGCTAAACCAGCAAAACGATGATTTTCTGAATCGTTATATTGTAACTATTTTACAGAGAGGAAGAATATTGAAAGAGAACGGGGAATTTTTGTTTTTGCCATACGCCGGTAAAGATGAAAATACAATCATTAGGCTTTTCAAAAAATTCATAGAAATAAAATATCCTACATACAATATTGATGATGATATTTTGAATGTATTGAGGTATTTAACCAAAATTCACACAAAGGAAGCTGAAAAACCCGGACTTATACTTTGGGGACCGACAGGAAGCGGAAAAACTTTATTGCTGCATTTATGGTTTGCGTTTCGCGTCAAAATTCTTTCAAATCCATCCATTGAAAGTAATTTCGTCAACAATAGACTGAACAATCGAATATTAGAAAGTATAGTCAATAGCGATATGTTTAATATTATTCATTTAACCCCTGAAAGTCTTATTTCAAATTTCACAAGTAATCCGGATAAATTTTTCATCAATTATGCAGGTTCACGTTACCCAATATTAAAAGGGAATGTCTTATTCATCGATGACATGGGAGTAAAAGACAGTGTTATTCATTTTGGAAATAAAGTGGAAGTTCTGCAGGATCTTATTTATGCGAGGTATAACATATTCAAACAAGATTCATCATTTGAATTTTACGGTACAACCAATTGGAAAACTGAGGATGAACTTAAAGAAGGAATTAAAGAAAGAGCTTATTCAAGATTATGCGAAATGGCAGAATGGGAAGAAGGTTGGCTCAGTCGAAAAGACCGTAGAAGAGAAAAGAATTATTTAAAAGAGTGGCCAAAAATTGAAAACAGAGTTAATCTGAATCTCTGGTAAACGATATTAAAACCAAAGCCCGGCACCGGCTTAAATGTTCGGTGACGGGTTTTTAAAACGAATACTTAATTGAAATAACAATATGAAACTACAGAAAAAAATTGAAGCGCAAATTAGGCAGAGTAAAGTTGAATTTGACGAGATGCAAGCCAGGGAAATGAAGTTGGCCAATGAAAACAAACTTGCTGACATGCCGGTAATCATTGAACCATTTCCCAAGTATTCGATTGGCAAAAACGATGAAATTTCAATATCCAAAAAATAATCAGAATGAATCATCAAAAAGTAATAAACCACAGGGCAAAACTAAGGCTTAAAAGACTGTTTTACCAAAGCCGGGCGGCAATGTGTGAAACTCCGGTTAATTACAATTTGATAGATGATATTCAGCAGAAAATGAACAGGTTATTAAAAATGTGGAAATCTGACAGCGTGGCAGGTACGGCGAAAAAACATAAAAAAGCCACTTACAAACTATCAAACTGCAAATAATCAAGACTTTAGTGCTTAACGTAATTATTTATTATAAGACAAACATAAAATGAGCGAAATATCACAACCGGAAAAAGACCTCAGAAAAATAATAGTTGAAGGGTTGCAAAAATTGGGTATTGTAGTAAAGAATAAGCTTGATGAAGCGATTAACAAAATTTCCAGAATTATTTCAACCCGGTTTACGGATGCCGAAGGATTGAATGTTTGGTTGAAAAACCCAATCTCAAAAAGGATGATTGAAAAATTGCTTCGTGATTTTGCCAATGCAATAACACAGATCACAACCGGAGCTATACAGGCCGCCTGGGAAAAGACAGAATTAAAAAACGATGCTTTACTTATTGAAAAGTTTATGGAAATCATAGGTGAATCGGTTTTGATTGGTAAGGTTTACAAGTACTTTAACAGGTTGCTTCCTGAAGGTACAAACCCGAAAACCCGGATAACGGTTACACGAAGTTTAATTGAAACCGTAACCACCTCGCCACGAAACAATGAGGCCCTGAAAACATTTCTTAACCGGAAAATTGATGGGTTAAACCTTTCGCAAAGAGTCTGGAAAATTGCAGATGAACAGGTTATGCCGCTTATTGAAAGCTACCTTGCTGAAGGTATTAACAAAGGAACCTCAGCAGCGGTCATTTCACGCGATTTGAGAGAGTATTTAAACGAACCCGACAAGTTATTTCGCAGGGTTCGGGATAAAGCAACTGGCAAACTTAAACTATCTGTTCAGGCTCAGGCTTATCATCCCGGCCAGGGTGTTTACCGGTCCAGTTACAAAAATGCGATGAGGGTTGCACGTGAAGAAATTAACCAGGCTTACCGGCAAGCCGATTATGAACGATGGAAAAACATGGATATTATCCGCGGAATTCGGATTTCACTTTCTGAAAGCCATTTCCAAAGGATGCCTGAACCTGATATTTGTGATGAGCTGGCCGGAGAATATCCGAAAGATTATATGTTCCCAGGGTGGCATGTTCAATGTTTGTGCCACGCCACAGCGATAACGCTTCCAAAAGAACAGTTTATCAAACGTTTACGCGGTGAAGATGTGGAAATGAACCCGGTGCAAATACCGGAGAAATTTACCCGCTATGTTGAAAACCACAAAGAACAGATCGAGGGTTATAAGTCGAAACCTTACTGGTACAGCAGAAATAATAAATTCATTGAAGAATGACTATATATTATATAAAAACCCTTGTAAAATGGGATTGAAGATAGAGTTCGACATAAAACATTTTCGCAAAGAAATGGACCAATTGGCCGCCGAAATCGACAATGATATTTTTGAATCACTCCAACAAGCCGGTGAAGACTTTGTTGCCGGTGCCCGGAATATGAAAAAATCAGAAGGCGGGTTTGGTGATGTTACAGGTAACCTCAGAAGCTCAATAGGTTATGCAATCAGGCGAAACGGTGAAATAATCTTTGGAAACTTTGATGGGAATTCAACCGGGGTTGCAGCAGCGAAACGAGCTATTGATGAGGTTGAAAAAAATAACGGGCTTCAACTTATTGGTGTGGCCGGGATGGATTATGCTTCGGCTGTAGAAAGCAAGGGTTTTAATGTGATTTCCTACCAGGGACTTATGCTGATGGTAGATTTAACCGATTATATGAAAGAAATTGAAAAAAAGTATAACAAGTAAAAATTATTCAAAATGACTTCAGCACGAATAAAGATTGATATTGACGATTCTCTGTTGAATGCAAAATTGAGAGAGCAAGAGGTTAAAATGAAGCAATCGTTTAACAGGATGTCACAAAGCGGTTCTGCTCTTGACAATATGGTGAACCGGGTTAAAGGTAGCATGGGTTCAATGATCCCCGTTGCTTCATTGGCCAGTGCGGGGTTAATATTCCGGCAAATACTTGACACTTCGCGCGAATTTTCAAAAGAATTCAGCGCGGCAATGGCTGAAGTTGAAACGATTTCAACAGCGGTTAAAAACAACAACAAGGGTATTTCAGACGAAATTATTAAGATGGCAGCCAATGGGAAAGCAGGTGCAATTGAATTGGCAAAAGCTTATTATCAAATTGTTTCTGCCGGGCACGATGGAGCCAAAGGGCTTGAATTATTGAGTGTAGCAAGCAAAGCAGCCACAGCCGGGGTTACCGATACCAAAACAGCAGCGGACGGCCTTACAACCATTTTAAATGCCTGGAGTAAAGATGCAAGCGAAGCTGAAAGGGTTGCTGATGCTATGTTCACAACAGTCCGTTTAGGTAAAACTACCTTTGGCGAACTTTCATCCCAAATAGCCCAGGTTGCACCGCTGGCCGCCTCAATGAAAATTCCTTTTGAACAGATATTATCAGCAGTGGCCTCATTAACATTTCAGGGTGTACCAACGGCCCAGGCAGTAACTCAAATCAGATCCTCACTGGTGAACCTGAACAAAGTTTTACCCGAAGGCTGGCAGAAAATGTACACCTACCAGGAAGCCTTACAGAAGGTTTATACAATGGCTAATGGAAGTCAGAACGAACTGAGAAAACTCATCCCTGACATCGAAGGGGTATCGGCAGTTCTTGGTTTGTCGGGTGAAAAGGCAGAAACAGCAGCCGGGCACCTGAACGAATTTGCAAAAGCCACCGGAGAAATGCAAACCGCTTATAACAGGATGATTAAGGAAGCGGACGCGGTCTGGTCGCAAGTTCACAACCGTTGGGCCAGAGAGCTTAAACAAATTGGTGATGCTTCTTTGATTGCGTCAACCGGTACAGCACAATTTTTTAATGCAATGCTTACCGGCATGGAAGATATTCAAAACAAAGTACCTGTTATCAACGGTTTTTTCGACCGGATTGCCGGGTTAAAAATGTTGGGTAACAACAGCATTCAGGCATACTTAAAAGCGCTGGTTACTCCCAACTGGTCTGTTCAGGATGATTTGGGAAAAATAATTGATGAGGGGAACAAAGGCATTCCTGAAAAGAAAGGAAGGTTGGCTGAAATACTTGGCATTGAAGATGCCCAAAAGAGATTGGAAGCTTTAAGCGAATTTCTGAAACAGGTTCAAGGCGAACAGGCAGAACTGGACAAATACACACCGTTAAACAAAGCTTCTCAGGCAGCAGACCAACTGAAACGTTCAAATCTTTCCGATTTGGTTCAGCAGATAAACGATGCTATTGCAGCAGCCCAGAAACTTGATACTGAAACCACAAAAACAGCCTCAAAGTTTAAAACGGTTGCCGATGCCGAGGCAAAAATTAAGGAATTGGAACAAAAACTTGGTACCGGGACCATTGAACAGGAAATAAAGATAATTGCCAAAATAAGGAACGAACAAGAGTTTATTGATGACTTTAATAAAAAGGTCCGTAAAGCTATTGAAGATAGTTATAATTTGACCATGACAGATTCCTATGGGCTGAACCTGAAAATGAAACCTCTTGAAACATACGATCCTAAAAAACAAAAACTTGAAACGGATAAAATACTTGCAACCCAGAAACAATTGACGGCTGAGCAAAAGAAGCAAGTAGCTGAAATGAAAAAGCAGGACCAGGAGCAACAGCGCCTGTTAGAAATTGAGATACAGCGGGCAGCCGTTAATAAAAAGATTTCGGAAGGGTTTTCTGATGCCTCAGAAGTTTTGGACGTTTTGAGTTACTCCGTTGGTGAACTTGATGCTGATCTTGCTGAATCGTTGGCAAAAATGTCTGATTTGGCTGGTAATGCTTCAGAAATGTTTAAGGGCTTATCAACCAAAGATTATTTCGGGGCGGTTATTTCTGCCATTGCAGTACTGGGTAATTTGTTTGGCGCGCTGAAAAATGATACAGAAAGCGATTCTTCTTATGTCGAAAAAAGCATTCAGCGACAAAACGAGCTGTTGTCAGTAATGATGACTTATCTTGATACGCTCAGGGGTGAAGATTATTTTGTTTATGCCCGTAAAACATTAGCTAAATACAATGATGATCTTACAGTAGCATGGAACAACCTGAAGAAATTTAAAACAGTCCAGTTAAACGAAAGGGACCCCATAACCGGCGCTTTTATAAAAATAAATACTGAGAACTTTGAACTACCGGATTGGATCGATTTGATTGACAGGATGGAAAAAGAAGGTGTTTGGAATAATTCACCGGCCTTTAAGGAAATTAAAGATTATGTTTTACAAATACAGGACTTGGGTATTGCCGTTGATAAACTTTTGGAACAAACCTGGAACAAAGTAACCGGTACAAGCAGAGATTCAATCGCTGATGGAATAATTGAAGGATTTAAAAAAGGATATGATTCAGCCGCTGATTTTGCAGACAACTTTGAAGAGTTAATGAAAACTGCTGTAATTAATGCTTTCAGAACGCAGTTAATTGAAGGGGATCTTACGGAATGGTATAAAGGTTTTGCAGAAGATGGTATGGACGGTTACACCAAAGGCGAAATTGACTTTTGGAAGAAAAAATGGGATGAAATAATTGAGACAAATAAAATCAGATGGGATAACATTGAAAAGGTAACTGGTGTAAACCCAAACAATACCGATCCAACTTCAACACAGCAACAGGGTTTATCGGGTGCCATTAGGGGAATAACCGAAGAAACAGCCGGGTTAATTGCGGGGCAGTTTAATGCTATGAGGATTGAATTAAAAGGCATTAATGACAATACGAAGCTAATTGAAAATCAGTTCATGATGATGGATGAAGCCCTTTCTACATTAGACAGGATTGCACAAAATACAAGTCATAACAAACGGCTTAATGATGTCTGCACATTAATTGAAAAAACAAATAAACTATTGGAGCAAGGTTTATAAACTAATTCTATTTAACACAATACAAAATATAAGAATTATAAACTTAAAGCTCTGATTAACAAGCAATATTTTCATTGTGATTTTTAAAATCGAAAAAAACAGTATCAAAAAACGCAAATCAGGTCAATTTGACATTAAAAAAATGAATTATGAATGAAAAATTACACAAAATAAGCCCTGAATTTTTACAGTTTTACTCAAATTCTCTTCGTGAAATGTGGATGAATCTTTTCCACGAAACAATAAAAAATTTACTGGTTGCTTTGGTTAATAAATATATCGATGTCCCTGTAAAGAATGAGGTTGAAACTTTGAATAAAGAAACAGCATTAAAAACATTGAATGAATTAATGCCATTGGTCCCGCTGTTGGGAGCCCTTAAAAACTTTGGTATTCCAAAATCATTACTTTTTATTTCTGAAAATGGTCAGGCAATTGATTTGCTTGAAGTTAAGCAGCTTGACGAAAACCAGATTTTTAACCAGGTACTTGATAACCTCGATTCAACCAAAACAAAAGAGAAACAAAACATTAATTAAATTTTTGATATATGGTTTCAGAAAAAACAAAACAACAGGCAGCTGATTCAATTACCGATAAGGGGATAGGGTTCAGTGTAGAGTACAAAGGTCAGGAACTTCAGTTCAGCATAAGAAAGTTGGTATTAAAAACCTTAATACAAATAAGCGGTGAAGTTTCGAAACTGGTAAAATACAATTACAAAACAAGCTCAATGGATGTGATTTTGAGTATTGGCGAAAATGCAAAGGTTTTGTCCCGGTGTGTTGCAATTGCCGTAATTAACAGCAAGCCTGTTAAAAAGAAACCATTGCTTACAAAATTCATCCTGGGAAAAAGAAAGATTGAACCAGAATTCATGAATGAAGATGAACTAACCCGGCTTTTCAGTCTCACAATTGAATCAGAACAGTTGAAAACGCTCAATAATGTTATTGTAACTCAAATGAACACCGCTGATTTTTTTGCGGCTACCATCTCGATAGGCGGCATCGATCTGCTGAAGCAGACGAACGGGATGGTTACAAGCCCGCTTTCACAATTTGGGGAAGAGTAGCAGACATTTGCAAAACATTTGGCTGGACTTGGGAATATGTGCTAAATGAAATTGCCTGGATCGATATACAAATGATGCTTTCAGATATGCCTTACACCGATTATAAATCTGAAAATACAATCGATCCGGTTGACGGTAAAAAAGTAAAGAAAGGATTGGGGTTCGGCTCATTTATGTCAAAAATGAAAAAATTAAAAGGGAAATGAAAAAACAAAAACTTTACCTGTATAATTATACGCAATGCAATGGTATTGAAACAATTAAGCTTTATGTTTCAAATCGATATCCAAGGTATTTGGATTATGCAAAGTATCATGCTGAACATGCCAAAATACCCGGTGAGGCCGGAGATGTTTTAAACGAAGTGTTGTTATCTCTGTTCTCAAAGGATTTTGAGTTTTTGGCAAAACTTTATTCAACACAGCGCAATGGATACACGGATTTAGATTTTTTTATCCTTCAGATGTTGAAATTGAATTGTCATTCTCTGACCTCTCCCTACAGACATAAAAACAGGTTAATACCAGCTGATAGAAATATCAATTATCAAAAACTGAACATTGCAGATGAACAGGATGAACAAATCGATAAAGCTGAAATAACACTTAAACAATTCAGGTTGGTCCGGTTTATTTTCGAACGTCTTGAGCTTACAGAACTGGAAAGAAAGGTTTTTGAACATGCTTTTATTCTGCATTTAACTCAACCCGAGTTCACTGAAACCGCCAAAAATATGTATTACAGAACCTATAAATTGGTAAAAGAAAGTATTCATGAAATTCTGTACGTTCATAAGCTTACCAGCATAAAACCAAGTCATAATAATGAAGTCAGTAAAAGAAAGAATGAGCTTGTTTCCGGGTTCCTGAAATCAAGAAAAATGATCATTAAACATTCAAATAATTAAGCATGGAAACCACAAAATTTAAACCGGTCTTTATAAAGCT
This sequence comes from Draconibacterium sp., assembly GCA_035391305.1. Taxonomy (GTDB): domain Bacteria; phylum Bacteroidota; class Bacteroidia; order Bacteroidales; family Prolixibacteraceae; genus Draconibacterium. The sequence continues at coordinate 4,923 of DAOPKR010000003.1, read as the reverse complement.
TGACCACATGGAATTTGAAAGGCATACACACCTTATCAATTTAAGGTTAATACCGGTACTGAACCAGATTAAAGCCGAGTTCCTGAAACTGGATCTCGGGCCGTTGACAAACGAATATTTGGAAGACATACTTTTTGAACAGTTACAACTTATCAGAAGCAGGTTAGCCGACAAAGAGAAATATGAAAACAGAACTATCCTTTCCCGGATCGATAGGCTTTTAAAAGAGTTCTCAGAACCTGGGAATATGGAAATACCATGTGTTATTGGGTACCCGTCGGTAAATGATTCCGGGGAAATTGTTTTCACTGATGAGGCAATCCAGGAATTAAAGGATTTTCATTCAACATACGTTTGCACTGAAGGAGGAATTGAACTTCTGGAGCTTCACCGCAAAGCAGCTGAAGCGCTGAATGAATTTTACCAGAAAGCAAATCCGAATATTGAATCAAATGAATTAGGAGAGCTGTTCGACCTGGATCCTTCAGGAACTATAATCCCGGTATTCCGGGAGTATGACCTGTTTAAATATGCAAGGCAATCTTAGGCAAACAAACACTGAAAAACAAGTGAATTACCAATTTTAAAAATAAATTATATGGAAGATTCAAGAATTAAACTCAGAACAGACGTGGTTAGAATTGCTCAAATGGAGAGCGATATAACAAACGCCACATTTCTTATTAACGGACGGTTTAGAGAAACTTTGGAAGCAATCGGGTTTAACCCCTCAGATGAATTACTCCGGGATTGTTTTTTTGGCAATGCTGATATGGTTACAAAGGAGTTTCATCAAAACCTCCATAAGGAATTGAAAGGAATAACAATGCCTGTTACCCGGACAATGTTTGAAAATTCAGCCCACGATGGATTGAAAGACTTAAATATTGTAAGAGCAGAAATTAAAGGCAAATACTCACATGAAGTTTTTAAATACATTTCGTTTGAAGATGGGAAAGCTGTTTTTAGTGATGAATCAAAAAAACAGCTTTTCGAAGATTGTTCGGTTTACATTTCATCACCTGAAGAAATTGAACTTTACAATGAACACCTTGAAGCCTGTGAAGCCCTGAATAAAATGTTCAAAGGTTATCGCAGTCAATTCTGGAGCCAACTGTTTGATTTCGAAAACGGTAAATTTATCCCAAGTCCATTGGTTCAGTACAATGTAGTGTTAAACAACATTAAAAGAAATCAGTAATATGTCAGAAAAAAGTATTGCCGATCAGATAACTGAAGGCACAAAAGAAATGGTTGAAGCTACCGGAAAAACGTATGAACCTACATTCAGTCAGGATGATGAAAAGAAAAACAATCCTACAGAAACTGAACGCCAAGATTTTAGCAAACAATTAGTTGACTGTATTAAGGAAGGTACGAAGGAACAAATAGAGTATGATGAATGGTATTCTAAAACATACGGTACAAAAAACGTTCACGTGAATTCAAGCTCCGTTTCTATTTGATATTTTAAATATGTACCTGTAAACAACATAAAAAACAGAATTAGGAAGTAACAAAGTTTTTTAACACAAATCAATATTTCAAAAAATGGAAAATGAAGTAATTAAAGTAAAACCGCAATGGGAAACTATCCAAAAAAGGCATTTAAATAAATGCAATGATATTCAGCAAGTTGTTAATAATCTAATTGAAATCGGGCTGACAGTAACAAGCGGAGATTTATCCGACTTAATAAACAATGGAACAGCTCTTTACAATCAGGCCGAACAAAAAGCAAAATCAAATGCTGATATTTTTAGCCTGCCGGCTGCACGGGAAAGATTTATTAAGGAAAATACTGAATCGTTGGCAAAAGACATTAACAACGCCAAAGAATCTATTATTAGAATATTGGCATTAAACTCAACAAATCCGTTGAATTATGAAGCATTTAAAATCGAAAAAGGACATGTTTCAATTTCAGCAACATGGATTGAAGAATTAAAAGAAAGTTTCACAATTCGCACAACTGAAAGCCGGGAAAAGGCTCTTGAATTAATGGGAAATGTTGAAACAGCGATAAAGACTCTTAATGATTTTGTGAGCGATAACCAAAATTTCGGGACTGGTGTTACAACGTTTGACGACAACAGGCGAAGTCTTGTTTGGTTATCCGAAAAAGGCCAAATCAATCTTGAAATAAGTAATCTTGAATTTATTTAATTATCTAAAAAAGAGAAATCATGAACGAAGCACGCAAAAAAATTGAAGACTTTAAAAAGTCAGCAAGCCCAAACACAATGCGGCAAATAATCTGGGATATTAAAATCACTGATGCTGAAAAAATGGATTACCATGCACGCTTAAATGCGGAAAGATTGGCTATTGATGATGCTATTGCACAAAAGTTAGGTGTTACCTTGTCTGATAAAGATACATGGCCAACTGAACAGGCGCAAATAAATGCAAAAGATTGGGCATCTAAACTTCCAGACAAATAAATCAGTTGATTAAATTTTAATAATGGCTTGTTCATGTTCAATATGAGCCGTTATTAAAATTTGTTGAATGCAAATATTTTCTGAGGTCAAATAAAATCTAAATGTTTCTTTAATGTCACCAAAGAGAGCAAGATTTATAAACAATTATCTTTCAAACGGTTGCAATGCTACGCAGGCGGCAATAAGCGCCGGTTTCAGTGAGAAAACAGCATATAGCGCCGGTCAAA
>DAOPKR010000003.1:0-2152 GCA_035391305.1 Draconibacterium sp. | reverse complement strand
CAGGCGGCAATAAGCGCCGGTTTCAGTGAGAAAACAGCATATAGCGCCGGTCAAAGATTGTTGAAAAATGTTGAGGTGGCTGAAAAAATAGCCGAAATTCAGGAAGAGGAACGTAAAAAAGCCGAAGTTTCCCGGGAAGAGATCCTTTCTGTTCTGGCCAGTATCATCCGGGCTGATGTTCCTGATTTTGTTGGTAGTGACGGGAAACTTAAAAGCATGGATTCACTTTCAAGGAAAGATAAAAAAGCCATTGAAAGCATTAAAATTGGACGGAAAGGAGTGCTAACTTTAAAGCTAAGTTCGAAGCTCCAGGCAGTAACAATATTAAACCGGATGCTTGGATATGATTCACCAAAGGACATTAACATAAATTTCGATAAGCTTTCAGAAGATCAACTGGACCAAATTATCAGCGAATTAACTAAAAAAGTAAGCAATGATTAAAGAAGAAATTAAACCGATTGATAAGGAAACCAAAGCAATGATATTGAGTGTTCTGAAGCGTGGTTATCTTGTGAAATCAGATTTTGATTTATTGGTTGAGAAATATGGTTACCAACCAGATGAAAAAGAACTCACAGGTTCGATTCCGATAGGAGACTGGATTCGTTGGAGGATGAAAGAAAATGCAAAATGATACATACACATAAACCGCGATATGTTAACAAATAATTTAAGCAAAAGGGAAAAGATTGAGTTAATCAAAAATCTTGCTTCCGGTAAGATTAATGTGATCAATGGGAAAATAATCGATAGTGGCGTTGTATTAATTAGGAAAGGTGATGAATACTACTTAAATGACCAAGTTGTTGATTTTGATGAGGTGGAAAGGAAAGTTGATGCATTCATTATTTTACCGGCAAAGAATGAAATTGAATAAAAAACAGGGATAGTTTCACTTCAACTTTTAAGGTCAGGCTTTCATGTTCCTGTCCTTATTTGTCTTATAACTGTGATTGTGTTAAGTAGTAAATATTTAAAATTCATTTACTTAACTCTTATTGCACCTTCAATTCTCAATTTATTGTTAAATTCTGTCTGTTTGTCATGGATTTTGAACCCGAAATATTTCGTTTTTACCTGAGTTAATGCCGCTAATTTTTGGTGATATTTCATATTGTGATTCAATGAACACATTTAAAAAGACGGGAGCCAAATAGCTTAAAACTACCTGGCTCCCGTGGTCAACGAATCCGTAGAATCGTTGATGTAAAGATATAAAAAAACGTAACAAGTCATTAACTTTTTCCTTCCTCTTACGAAAGGAGTTTGAACTTGCTACGTTTTAAAAATACAGAAGCCGGTCAGTAAACTGATCGGCCCCGCTTCGTCGAATCCGTGGAATCGAGTTTTCAAATATACAAAATATTTAATTCTGGCTGATTCTGGCCGGGCAAATTTAACGGAACTCCGATTAAGTGGGTACTTGTTCCACTGAAAGCCGGGAAAGGGCTTAAAATGGGTTGAAATTGAATTTAGATTTTACGCTTTTTACTGTATAATCCCAATTGTTAATTATTATCATCCGGTTTACGGAATCCGATTGGCCTTCTTTTTTGGAAAGGTCTCTGGTTGTTTGCCTGAAGTTCGGCCAAAGTCTGATTTATTAATTCCAGTTGAATTTGGGTATCTTCGTTAATGTCGTTATAATCTGAAAATACTTCCTCAAGATAATCTTTGAGTTCTTTTATCTCGTTCTGAAGTTCAGCGACACGGTCAATAGGTGGGTTTAAAATCAATTGGCGAACAGCAACAAACGCCCGCATGATATTGCGGTTTGTTTCAATGGCAATATCCGAATTAAGGACACTGGTCAACATGGCCACACCCAGTTCTGTAAAAGCAAATGGCAGGTATTTAATATTACTTCCTCTTCCTTTGTTCAAGGTCACAATTTGTGATCTTGAAAGTTCATCCCTGGTCAGTTCAAACATAAAATCATCTCCTTCAAACCGTTTTAAATTACGTCTTACTGCCTGTTTCAGCACTCTTGTTTCAACTCCGTACATTTCGGCCAAATCAAAATCAAGCATAACACGCTGGCCCCTGATTTCATAAATCTTACTTTGAATAATTGACAGTTCCATAACAGTTACTTTTTTGATACGGTTAACCTGGTCCCACAATTCGGGCATGTGAACTCGCTGGCCTG